>CAZTLA010000216.1:0-4855 GCA_964614365.1 uncultured Syntrophales bacterium
TTGGGAGCACCGTGCGGCGGCGTGAATACCTTACCCATAAATTTGTCGCACACCCCAATTGAAGGGTTATCTTCTTCAGAGCCTGACTTGGTGGTAGATAGAGGAGCTGGGCATAAAAAGTCCAGATTTTACGCCGATTCTGGAAGATATGATCTTGTGAAACAAAAACTATATAAAAGAATTCAGTCACATGAAATAGAATACGCTTTCTTTTCAGAACTGGGGACTATTCTCAAGAATTTGGAAAACCCTGAACCAGAGCTACATTTACCAGTGCAAGGTTAAGTTCTAAATGTTTACGGAAAAGAACCCACAGTTCTACCTCATCGCTGGTCCCAATGGTTCGGGAAAGACCATCTTTGTCCGGAGGTTCCATCCCTGTTATGCGGATTGCATTAATTTCGTGAATGCCGATTTGATTGCCGCCGGCCTCTCTTCATTTTCACCGGACACAGTCGCCATCAAAGCAAGGAAGATCATGCCGGATCAGATACAAGAGCACATCAAAGCAAGCATCGTTTGTCCACAAAAGATGTCTAACACTCGCAATATTAAACGACCTGTGCAATAATATGATTAAGGACAGAAAACATGTTTAGACCCCGTGTATACGTGGACACTTCTGTAATAGGTGGCTGCCTTGATGATGAATTCAAGGATTATTCGAATCTGTTATTTAAAGAATTCATTTCAGGCAAGAAAAGGATCGTAGTTTAGACTTGGTATTATTTGAACTGAGGGTGCGCCTGAAGACGTGATCGCAGAGTACAGCCTTGCTGATGCACGACACATAGCGCTTGCCACAATAGAACGGGTGGACGTTTTGGTAAGCTGGAATTTCAAGCATATTGTGAATCTGAATCGGATTCATTTGATAAACTCTGTAAATCTCAAGCTGGGATATCCCTTGATCGAGATCAGAAGCCCACTGGAGGTTATTTATGAAAAATAAAAAAATTAATGCCGTTGTAATGAAACGCAAATTGCAAAAAGCAGCAGAAAAGAAATTATCTGCTCTCTCCGAAAAAGAACAGCTTGAACTTTTGTCCCAGAAATTTGGACACTTGAGGAAACCTACGAAAGTGACGCACGTCGGCTGACAACAAGAACGATCACCGCGTTAAACCGAAGGGAGGCGCCCCATGGCGGAAGAGCTGATCATTTACGGTAAGGCAGGCTGACCCTATACGGACAAGGCCAGGTCGGCCTACGGAAACAGGGCAACATACGTGGATGTTATTGCGGACGGTGCGAGGCTTAAGGAAATGCTCGTACACTCCGGCGGCGCACGGAAGGTGCCGGTCATCGTGGAAGGAAAGAAAGTCATCATCGGCTACGGCGGCGCCTGATCAATCTGACAGCCGGTAGGTTACCGGCTCCCACCTCTCAGCCACAGCAGAAGGGATACGAGACCCGTATGAATGCAGGCACTCCCGATCATGAAAAGCACCGCCAGCGCCTGAAAGACAAGTATCTGGAAGCGGGTATCGACGCCTTCCACGATTATGAACGCGTGGAACTGCTGTTGTCTTACGCCATACCGCGGCAGGATGTAAAACCGCTCGCCAAAGAGTTGCTCAGGCAGTTTGGAACGTTGCGCGGTATCGTGGACGCGGAAGTCGCCGATCTGGAAAAGATCCGCGGCATCGGCAAACATGTGGCCGTTCTGCTTAAGCTTATCAAGGATCTGGGTGTCATCTACCTCCGGGAAAAAGCGGAGGGAAAACGGCAAATCAGTTGCACGACCGAACTTCTTGATTTCTGCAAAGCGAACATGGGGGGGTTAAAAGACGAGCGCTTCTGCGTGATTTACCTGGATGCCGTGAACAAGATGATCGAATTCGAAACCGTCCAGGAGGGAATCGTGAACCAGGCGGTGGTATATCCGCGGAAAGTCCTGGAGAACGCCCTGAAAAGGAAGGCATCCGCCATCATCCTGGTGCACAACCATCCATCAGGCAACGTACGACCGTCCGATGCCGATATACGGCTCACCAAAACGATCCAGGATGCCGGCCGGGTACTGGACATACTCGTCCACGACCACGTCATCATCGGCGAGAACCGGGCATTCAGTTTCCGGGAAGAAGGGATCATGCCCTGAACCAAAGACTGGCTAAAGCGGGACGGGGGTAAAGGTCGCTGCAAATAAAGCGAGCGTCCCCCAGCCGATCACCTTCCTTCTCCTGTCGAGGGATATCCCGTCGTGCACAACGGGGGGATGATGTATCCCCATGACGAACAGGATCGCAACCCACATCAGCCAGCCGCTCCATCCGGTTATTCCCAGCACGAGCAGAAGCGCAACGACGACCATGGCCACGGTATGCTGTCGGGGACCGAACACCGCATACGCTACATGCCCCCCGTCAAGCTGGCCTACGGGAAGAAGATTCAGAGAGGTGACCAAGAATCCGATCCATCCCGAAAATGCGACGGGATGGAGAAGAAGGTCCATCTTCGCCGGCATAGGGCCATGCATGATCCGGGAAAGGAGGGAAAAAAGGAGTGATGAACCGAGCTTTATTCCCCCGCTCGATGCCTCCGGCACCATCTGGGAGAAGAAAAGCCCGACCAGCAAGACCGGCACAGCCACCAGCATTCCCGTAATGGGGCCGGCCACGCCGACGTCGAGAAGTATCCGCCTGTCCATAATCGGTGATTTCATTCTGATGAAGGCCCCGAAGGTCCCGATGAAGGAAGGCGCAGGGATGAAATAGGGGAGGGTTACCTCGATCCGGTGTTTGCGGGACATACAATAATGACCGAATTCGTGGGCTCCTAAAATCAAGAGCAGGGTCAGTGAGAAGGGCATTCCCCGCCAGAGCAAACGGGGAGATTCGAAGGGATTGATCCCCTGTTGCAGAGTGCCGGCTGCAAGGGTGGTCAACAGAGTCAGCAGAAAAAGAACCAGATGAAGAATGGGCAGCCTGCGCTTTTGTTCTTCCATGATCGGGATAAGCAACGCCAAAGACAGCACCAACGAAAAAGGGGATCATCCATGACCCCCATCATATACCACAACGTTCGGACCCGCATGCTCCCAACCGCTCACCCTCGGCGGTTGAGAATCTACTTCTTGCGATCCACCTTTTCTTTCAGTTCCTTCCCTACCTTGAAGAAGGGAAGCTTCTTCGGGGAAACCTTGATATTCTCCCCCGTTTTGGGATTTCTCCCCGTATAGGACTCGTAATTCCTCACCACGAAGCTGCCGAACCCTCTAATCTCGATCCTGCCGCCCTTTCTCAACTCCTCGGTAAAACCCTTAAATATCAAATTGACAATGTCGATCGCTTTTTTCTCCGTAAGATTTTCTTTCTCGCTCAGCGTAGTTATAAGTCCGGATTTGTTCATGAGCTCCTCCTTTAAAGATGCATAATCAGACCTGACGACGAGCCGGATACCGCAAGCCGGATTATCGAGCCTGTTTTTGATAACACAATGATATACCTTTATTTTGGCCGACTATTATGTATTTTTTGGGGAATGTCAAGCTAATTTTTGACGGCTCGTTCTGGGAAACAAAAAACCTTCCACCTCTTTCTTTGTGAGGTTGCGGTACATCCCCGGTTTCAGGTCACCCAGCGTAAGACCCGCGACAGCAATGCGGATGAGCCTGGTTACGGGATGTCCTAACTGATCGAAGGCCCTTCTGATTACCCTGTTCCTCCCCTCCCCGAGGGTAAACGCAACCCAGCTGCTGCTCATCCCGTTCGTTCTCTCCACCCGAAAATCGTGGGCTCGGAATTTCCCGTCTTCCAACACTACCCCGTCCTCGGTAAGTGCCCGGATGTCGCTGCCGGTCAGCCTGCCCTCGATCTTCACCCGGTACGTCTTGGGAATCATGAAACGGGGATGCAACAGCTTCTGGGCAAAATCGCCGTCATTGGTCAAGAGAAGCAGCCCCTCGGAATCGTAATCCAGCCTTCCCACCGGGAACACCCGCTCGGCGATGTCAGGAAGCAGTTCGGTCACGATCCGCCTCTCTTGCGGATCGTTCATCGTCGTCATGTAGCCTCTCGGTTTGTTGAGGGCAAAATAAACCTTGGTTGTGTCGCACAGGATGAGCTTCCCGTCAACCCGTATCTCATCCCTCTCCATATCCGCCCTGACACCAAGCTCAGTGACCACGACGCCGTTGACGCTGACCCTGCCCTCTGCAATCATTTTTTCCGCCGCACGGCGGGAGCCGATGCCGGCGCGTGCGATTATTTTTTGAAGGCGTTCCTCCATGAGGCAATCACTCCTGCAGATCTTTCAATTCCCTCAGCGTCGGCAGTTCCGTCAGGTCTTTCAAGTTAAACACTTCCAGAAATTTCTTCGTGGTGCCGTATATGATGGGTTTCCCGGGGACATCCTTCCTTCCCACGATACGCACGAGCTTCTTCTCCAGAAGACTTCTCAAGGGGCCGCTCGTATCGACGCCGCGAACCCGGTCTACATCCGCCTTGACCACGGGTTGACGGTAGGCAACCACTGCCAGAGTCTCCAGGGCCGCCTGGCTCAGCGGAGAGGGTTTTATCCCTATGAGCTTCTTGACCCACGGCCCGGCGTCTTCCCGTGTTCGAAACTGGAAACCGCCGGCCACCTCCCGGAGATTGATGCCTGCGTTCCGCTCTTCGCAGTCGCGCGCGATTTCGCCGAGCAGGCGCACAACCTCGCTCCGTTCCACATCCCCCAGGACATCCCTGATCCTGTCGACGGAAAGGGGCGTTTCAGACACAAAAATGAGGGCCTCCATGATCGCTTTTCTGTTTTCCACTTAATTCTCCACGGCAAGAAATATCCTGATTGCACCAAAGGAGCCCGCCTGGTACGCCTTTATCACCCGCATTTTCATGAGCTCCAGGATCGC
>CAZTLA010000217.1:0-4834 GCA_964614365.1 uncultured Syntrophales bacterium
CCCCTGAACCTTCCACCAGGGGCGGAGTTGGGAAGCGACCTGAAAATCCATCCCGGCCAGCACCGCCTTGCGACTCCCGATCTCGACGGCACCTAAGAGCATTGGCCCCACGGCGGCCACGTTTTTAGCGTTTTCGATCTCCCCGATCTTCGCCAACTCCTCCTCGTGTATCTCCTGCATCTCAAAAAGAACCCCTCCCAAGGAAATCCCCCCATAGCTCATAGAAAGATTTTCCGTCTTGGGAACGATCAGAATATTGGCACCGTACTCCTCCAGCTTGCTGTTGATGTTCTGGGTGAGGGCCTCCGCTATGCTGATAAAAACCACCACTGCCGACACGCCGATCGTCAAACCGACGAGCACAAAAGCCGCTTTGGACTTGCGCCTTTTCAGGTTCTTCAGTGCGATATCCCACAGGTTCATCTTCCGCCGCCCTTTCCGAAGGTGAAGTATTTTTTCCCTTCCAGAATATCATTTACTTTGAGGACGACCTTGTCTCCCTTAATTTCCCGCGTGAGCGAACCCGGATTGCATCCCCCCGTCACCTCGTTGACCCGGACCGAAACGAAGCGGCGCCCACAGTTTTTGCAGACCATGAAATCCCCCTTCTGCTCGTAGCCCCTCCCTGCCTCAAAGCAGACGTCACAGGCATCGAAGGCCGCCCGTATCACGCCATCGGAACTCTTAAGGAGAAAATATTTGATCGTAACGCCGTTGCCGGCCGGATAGCTGTAAAATCGTGCATTCCCGTTCTGGAAATCCTTTACCGAGTAAACGACCTCCGCGGCCGGATTGGCCGCCGCAGTCCCTTTTACCTCTGAAAGGAATAAAAGAACACCCGCAAGCGCCAGGATGCCGGCGACAACCGACATCGCCCGCCGCGAACATATCCTGGACCTAACATTTTTTTCCGTCATAACACCTCCGTTGACAATTTGATGGGGACAGATTTTGACCCGTTCCCCTAAGCGCCTCCTTCAAGTCGCAGAGACTCTCCGGCAAGATCGCAATTTTGCACTAATTATCAATAACATTGCCGTCCTGGTAAGCGTACGATTTGACGACCCTGCCCTCTTTCTCGATGTCCACCTGGATGTGGCACCCGTAATCGGTTACCCGGGCTTCCACCTTTTTTTCGGCAGGATTTTTCTTTCGATATTCGGCAAGCGCCGCCGCGCCGGCCTTGCTTTCCAACTCCGGATCCAGAGGGCCTGCCTGCTTCGTGCCGCATCCACCCCCGCCCCGCCCGCCGCATCCGCCGCCACCGGAACCACAGCAGGTATCGCGACCTAGTGAAGCGTTCTGAGACTGATTGTCCTGGCGGTAAACGGCGACGCTCGCCCCGGCTCTGGCCTGCCCCATCCAGACCCCAAAACGGGTATCGGAATCAGCCTGAGAAGCAAATTTCAGTTTTTTTATCTCCTGGCAGAAAAGCAGGAAACGGATGTGGTTCAACAGATATTCCTGCGATATGCCGTCCTCGCGAAGACTGGTCTGAAACGTTTCCACGTTTCCGTAGATATCCCTGCCGATGCGCTCCAGTTCACGCCGGACCTCCTCGTCGCTCACCTGGATCCCCATACGGCGCGCCTCCTGCGCCACGAGCCGTTCTTGCAGAATTCTTTCCAGAATATCTTCCTCCAGCGCCGCCAGCGTCGCCCTTCCCCGCTCACCGGTAAAGAGGTCCTTCCCGTATTGCCGCTCCAGCATGATCCTGCTCACCTTCATTCTCGCTTTCAGATCACCCCGGGCAATCGGCTCGCCGTTGATTACTGCCGCCGGTTTCCCCGTAAGCGCATCCCAGGAAACATCGCCGATATCCAGATCGGCATGCCAGAAGAGAAATCCCGCTCCGAGGAAAAGCAACACCGCCATGCCCGAAAGCAGCAATCGTTTCCGCTTCCGGCGCTGAAACAGCATTGTGCAGTCGGGACAATGGGTGTCCCCATCGCCGAGTGTTCTTCCACCGCAATGCCGACATATTTGATTATCCATTTGATTATCCAAGGCCTATCCCCCCATTGAGAAGTGCCCTTTGAATGAGCAACAGGCATGCCAACGCGAAACACACGGCGCTTTTCATTGATAACTACCGGGATTATGAGATGATTTTTTTTTGTGTGCGCAAATGGGGGGACATTACAAGAATTCTCTGTGCGGCTTTTTTTCCCACAATTCTCCATCAACCGGGGAAGATGGGAATTTTTTCAGCACTCCGCATATATCATTATTTCCTTCCCGAGAGCTGGATTTATGATCAGGAATTGCCCATAAAATACCTGATGACGGAATCATAGAGAACAGCCTCAGCGCCATCCAAACTGCCAAGGGATTCTGAATTGCTTCCGAAAAATTTCTTGTGTGCAGAAAGAATGGATGCCTCCATATCATTTCTGCGATCTCCGGTCCCCATTGCGAATTGCCGTTCCTCCATTGCTGAGTCCCCCGCACGTAAATAATATTTCCCTTGTCAGGCTCTGGATACGGAGTTCACTTTCTTTCCGGATATCCCTCCCGATGCATTGACGGCATCTCCAGCAGATGCAGCGCGTCCCCCGGCTTGTATTCTATCCTCCGTACTTCTCCGCTAAGATATTTTAGGTGCATCTGCTCAATGCGAGCATGCAGTTCCTGCCAACCTCTCTCTGCCGTATCGTTACTCATTTTTCCTCCCTTATGGACTCGGTAAGTGGATTCATTGACAAATTACCGGAAGCGCAAAGGCAATTCAATGAGGATTAAATGGAAGCATAGTCGTAGGCAAAAACTACTCATCTAACGGGATGCAAATAAAATGATTCCGAGGCCGTTAACCCATCTTCGCAGATTATTCCCTGTTTTTGCAATCCTGCCCCCCGGCCAAAAAAGGGAAGAATTCCGTCTCGAAATGTAGTATAGAGTCATCATATGGAACAACCCTTTTCGTATGCCGTTATCGGCGCCGGCGCCGTGGGAGGATACTATGGCGCTCTTCTGCACCGTTCAGGCAACATGGTGCATTTTCTGCTGCATTCAGATTACGACCACGTTAAACGCGACGGCTTGACCATTGCCTCAAAAGACGGAGATTTTGTTTTACCCCATGTAAATGCGTACAACGACCCGCGCTCCATGCCGCGGTGCGACGTAATCATTGTAGCGCTCAAAGCAACGGCCAACAGCGTTCTACCCGACATTCTGCCCCACGTCCTCAATGAAAAGGGGATCGTTCTTTTACTTCAGAATGGCTTCGGCGAGGAGGATTTGATCGCCGGAATCGCAGGCGTGAAAACGATTTTTGCCGGTCTGTGTTTTGTCTGCACCACCAAAACTGGACCCGGCGCCATATGCCATCAAGACTATGGATCGGTGCTCCTGTCCCCCTTTGCCAAAGACAACTGCACCGGCGGCATTACGGAAGACATGCTGCGAATTGCGGCAGACTTGACCGCCGCCGGCGTGTCCGTTGATATGAACCCGGACCTGGTAGATGCGCGTTGGCGAAAACTGGTATGGAATATCCCCTTCAGTGGACTGTCAACCCTATTTCAGGCTGACACAGCGCAGATTCTCCATTGGGCGCCCGCGCAAAAATTGGTGAAAGATCTCATGCAGGAAGTCGTTGAAGGGGCGCTGGCTCTCGGCAGAACAATTCCGACATCGTTTATAGATAAAATGATAACGGACACCCGGCAAATGCGCCCCTATTTTCCCAGCATGAAGCGGGATCTTGATGCCGGCAAGGAATTGGAATTGGAGGCAATGTTTGAAAAACCGCTGGAAGCCGCCGCCAGGCACGGGAAAAGGTTAACCCGAATCGAGATGCTCTATGAAGAGTTGTCTTTCCTGCAGGAGCGCAATAAAGCATCGCGAAAATACTCCTAATTCTTATACCGTTGGCGGCAATAATTATGCAGTGAAACCACGCATGCCCATCGCCGCGTGACAGCCCTCACGACGGGTAGCGTGTCCCATTAACCATGCGCAGGTTGATGAACTTCAAAATTGCCGTCTGGAATTGCTGAAAAAACCCTCTGCCTTTGTTCGGTTCGGACGAGGTGAGTTCCAGGGTCAGGGTAAAGATATTCCGTTCATGTCCCGCATAATTCCCCAATGATCCCGGAAAGTAGCCATATTTTTTCAAAGGATACCGTGTCTCCCGGCTGATTTTTTCCAGCCACTGTTCAAAGGACCCCAGTTCGGATGAAGGTCCGTCAAAATCGTAAAATCCCAGGGGGGAATGCACGCTCAGTATCTTTTGAGGCTTGAACCGCTTGATCAGTGCAATTTGCAGTTGCGTTTCCTGCTCGGAACCGGGTTTCTTACCCGGATAATACCGTTTGCTTTTGAGATTGTTCTTCTCCAACCGGCGCAATGCTCCGGCCCGCCAGTCTCTTGTGGGGAAATTCCTGTTTATGTCGACGCCGTTTGCGTTCACCCGTTGCGGGGGATTTGAAAAGAAGCCGTCCGGATTTACCAGAGGTGCGATAACAATGCATTTATCCTTAAAAAGCGCCGGATGATCGTTGATGTAATGGGCAAATTTGAACAGAACGTATACCGTTGCGAGCTCATCGCCATGAACACCGCCAAGAAAAAGAATGCAGTCACGTGAGTTTCCAAACTGGGTGAACAAAAGGGGATATTTACGCTGGGTTGTCCGGTGATACTCCCACGGTATCTCCCGGGACTTGATGTCCGTCCAGCCGTATTCCCTGCAGCGCCCTTCAAGCGCTTCAAAAAATATTTGCATGCCCTTGGGGGATGTTTCAAGCGCCGATGCCTGCGACGGAACGATAAAGGCAATCATCAATATCAGGGAGATGCTTTTTTTCAAGATTTTCATTGTCCCGTT
>CAZTLA010000218.1:0-4809 GCA_964614365.1 uncultured Syntrophales bacterium
TACTCGTGGAAGATGTCCTTCGTCGGCCAGGTGCTCTGCCAGCGCATCGTAATCGGCCCCTCCGCCGCCTTGATAATCGTCGGGAAGCCCAGCGTCGCGACCCCGGCAGTTGCTACGGCGGCGCCGGCGAGGAACTTGCGGCGTGATACGCCCGTCTTCTTTGTGTCTTTGCTCAGTGCTTTCTTTGCCATAATTATCCTCCCCCATGTGTTCTAAAAAAATGACTGTCTGGATCTAAAACACTTTAGCCGTTAATCCCAACATCACCGAAGCCCTTGTTGCCCCCGATGATTGGATACAAACTGCTTGGCCCTTAGAATACTGCACCCTGTTTATCAATTTATGCAAGGAGAAAAGACGAGAAAAATATCCGGCGCACCTTTAGCGCCCGCCATGACGAAGATGTACGAGGCTATCAGTTGTAAAATGACTTTGTCAAGAAGTATTTTGCATGAAGATGCCGGTAATTATTGTCAAAGTAGGATATAGGGCAAACGCCATACCGGGGTCGCCTCGCGGCTGCTCGATTTTTCATTTTCCCTTCATCACGAAAGCTGGTATAAGCGACCGTGGCTCTTTATTGTCCCCGTTTATTGGATACAAACATCTTAACGAGGTCATAGAAAAATCATGGACAAGCCGCTGCACATCTTAAGCCTGATGGAAGCAATAACGGGGATCAAGAGCCGGCAATTCACCTCTGAAGAGTACACGCAGGCACTCCTTCACCGGATCGCCTCGTGGGATGACAAAGTCCAGGCTTGGACATGGCTCAAGCCGACGGAGGCGATAAACGCCGCCCGCCGTTCCGACCGGTATCGGTACGCCGGCGGCGAACCCGGCCCCCTCCAGGGACTGCCCATTGGCATAAAAGACATCTTCGCCACCGCAGGCGTGCCCACGGAAATGGGCTCTCCCGCCTTTGCAGGCCATATCCCGGACGAATCGGCCAGAGCGATTGAACGGCTTGAGGCCCGGGGGGCTTTTGTCATGGGCAAGACCGTGACTGCCGAATGCGCCTTCCTCTTCCCCGGAAAAACCCGTAATCCCTGGAATCCACTGCACACGCCGGGCGGGTCATCGAGCGGCTCCGCCGCCGCCGTTGCGGCGGGTTTTATACCGGCCGCCCTGGGTTCACAAACCAATGGGTCTACCATCAGGCCCGCTGCCTTTTGCGGTGTCGTGGGCTTTAAACCAACCCGGGGCGTCATTCCGATCGAGGGCGCCCTGACCTTCAGCCACACCCTCGATCAGGTGGGCGTCTTCACCCGTCATGTGGAAGATGCTGCCTGGCTGGCGGCCTCCCTGGCCGGTGAAGGTGCAGGATTATCTCCGGCACTATGCACGCGCCGGGCGCCTCCCCGCCTGGCAGCCATAAGAACCCCCGTCTGGGAACAGGCCGAAAACCATGCCAGGCAGAATTTTATAGACAGCATCGGCACATTAAGAAAGGGCGGCGCCCATGTGGAAGAAGCGGAGTTACCCGAGATATTCAGACTCGCTCAACGGACGATAAGAATCATCATGGCTGCCGAAGCTGCCTTTAACCTGGAAGAACTGCATCTTAAGCAGGCGCCCCTTCTCAGTTCAGCTCTGAAGAATTTTCTGACGGAAGGAAAAGACGTGGGGGCGATGGTCTATTTGCAGGCTCTGACGATACGCCTCGATATGCAAAAGGAACTGGAGCGTTTCCTGGCAAAATACGATGCCGCCATCACGCCGGCAGCTACGGGCGAAGCGCCGGCGACGCTGGGGGAGACGGGCAATCCCGCCTTCTGCTCCATCTGGAGCCTCTGCGGCAGTCCGGCCATTACCATCCCGGCAGGATTTGGTCCCCGGGGATTGCCCCTGGGATTGCAGATCGTGGGGGCGCAGGGGAAGGATGACCAGGTCTTGTCTGCGGCCCATTGGTGCGAAGGATTGCTTCCGTTTCCCTCCTGGCAGGGAATGCCATGAACCTCCATTGCCTTCTGACGAAACATAACAGCGAAACAGGGCCCCTCCGGGTTGGTCTTATCGGTGCGGGCAAGTTCGGCAGCATGTATCTGGCTCAGGCAAGATGTACGGAGGGGATTCACCTCGCCGCCATTGCCGATCTGGCGCCGGCGCGGGCTCTCGAAGCGCTCCGGCGGACCGGTTGGCCGGACGGACAGGGTACGGCAGCCTCCCTGCCGGATGCCCTCGCGAAAGGCGCCACCTTTATCACCGATGACGCCTTTGCCGTCATAGAGGCCCCCGGCCTTGACGTGATCATTGACGCCACGGGCAGCCCGCAGGCGGGCATCGCCCATGTCCTTTCCTGCTGCCGACAGAGAAAGCATATCATCATGGTCAACGTCGAGGCCGACGCCCTGGCCGGCCCGCTCTTGGCGCGACGGGCAGAAGAGGCCGGGATTATTTATTCGCTCGCCTATGGAGACCAGCCGGCCCTCATCGGTGAAATGGTGGATTGGGCCCGCGCCTGCGGTTTTACCGTGGCGGCTGCCGGCAAGGGCGCCAAATACCTGCCCGTTTATCACCAGTCAACACCGGATACGGTATGGAACTATTACGGTTTCACCGAGGAACAGGTGGCCGAGGGAGATTTTAATGCCGGGATGTTCAACTCCTTTCTGGACGGAACGAAATCGGCGATCGAAATGGCCGCCGTGGCGAATGCGACCGGTCTTGTTCCACCCCCGGACGGGCTTCGCTTTCCGCCCTGCGGCGCCGACGATCTACCGCGCTTCCTGAAACCACGCGCCGCGGGAGGACTCCTGGATGAGGCGGGACAGGTGGAGGTCGTCTCCAGCCTGGAGCGCGACGGACGTCCCGTATACCGCGACCTCCGCTGGGGCGTCTACGTCACATTCACTGCCGAGAACCCTTATTCCGTCCGGTGTTTTCGCGAATATGGAATCGCGACCGATGACAGCGGGCGTTACGCGGCCCTCTATCGTCCGGCCCACCTGATCGGCCTCGAGCTCGGCATCAGTGTCGCCTCCGTGGCGCTCCGCGGCGAACCGACCGGCGCGGCGCGGGACTTCACGGGGGACGTGGCGGCGACTGCCAAAAAAGACCTTTCCCCGGGAGATACGCTCGATGGCGAAGGAGGGTTTACCGTTTACGGCACCCTTCTGCCGGCCCGTAAATCCATCGTCACCGGGTGTTTTCCTGTCGGGCTGGCCCATCAGGTCAAAATGAAAAAAACCGTAGCGGCCGGCGAAACAATCAAGTGGGGCGACGTGACATATGACGAGAAGGATGAACCCCTGAAGTTCCGCCTGGAGATGGAGGCACTGTTCAAGAGGGAATGGGCGATAGACGGAGGAGTGCAATGAAGCCGGAAGAATTTGCTGAAGCGATTATAAAGTCGCGCGAACTGGTAGAGTCGGGCAAGTACACCGCCTGCCCCTGTACGCAGACGCGATGCGAATGGCATGGCAAGTGTTTTGAGTGCGTGATGATCCATCGGACAAAGAAGCATCATTTGCCGGAGTGCCTTCATCCGCTTTTTAAGGAGAAGATCAGGGAACTCGCAAAAATGGTTGAATCGGGGATTACGGACGAAGGTCCGACAGACGCCCACTGGAACTATCTGCAGCGGGTCGCACCGCCCAAAAAGAAAGCATAACTGCCTTTTCCGGAGATGGACATGCAATCCTGCATCCATACACAGGAGATAGACACAACGGACTGGAGAGATATCCCGGTCGATTATGGCCGGTACCGGATAGATATCCGCGTTCCGCCGACCTGTGTCATCCTCGGCATGAAAGAGATTCCGCTCATTTCCGACCCGCGGGCCGCCTATGAGGAGGCCCTGTCGCACCCGATCGGTTGCCCGCCCCTTGCGGAGCTCATCCGGAACAAGAAGAAACCGGCGGCGGATCTGACCGCTGCGGTGACCGTATCCGACATCACGCGGCCCGTCCCCTACCGCGGGGAGAGCGGCCTCCTCCGGCCGCTGCTTGACCGGCTGGAGGCGGAGGGAATCGCCCGCGGAAATATCACGATCGTCATCGGAAACGGGATGCACCGGCCGAGCACCCCCGCCGAACGGGTCGAAATTCTGGGCGAAGAGATCCTTCGGGACTACCCCGTGAGCGACCACGACTGCGAGGCGCTCCCGTCGCTCACTTTCCTCGGCAAGAGCCCGACCGGCGGGGATGTCTTCGTGAACAGCGTTTTTTTTCGGGCCGACCTCCGGATCGCCACGGGCCTCGTGGAGAGCCACTTCATGGCGGGGCTCTCCGGCGGACGGAAGGCGATCTGCCCGGGCCTCGTGGACAAACGCACCATCGAGAAGTTCCACAGCCCCGCCTTCCTTGAATCCCCCTTTGCACAGAACCTAATCCTCCGGCGGAATCCTTGCCACGAGGAGTCCCTCGCGATCGCGCGGACGGTAGGCGTCGATTTTATCGTGAACACGACGCTCGACCGCGACTTGCGCCTGACCGGCGTCTTCGCCGGGGATCTCGAGGCGGCCCACGAGGCGGCGGGCGATCTTATCCGGGAAACCGTCTCCGTCCCGGTGGAGCGGGAGTACGACATTATCCTCACCCACGGCGGCTACGTCGGCCGGAACCACTACCAGGCGGCGAAGGCCGCCCACAACGCCCTCCCGGCGATTAAGAAAGGAGGAGTCATGATCCTTGCCGCCGACAACCACGACGCGGAGCCGATCGGCGGGCCGGAATACAAGAGTCTGCTCCACATGCTCAAGATCCAGGGGGCGGACCGTTATCTGAAAATGATCGAGGCGCCCGGCTGGCGCTTCACGAAGGACCAGTGGGAGCCGGAGATGTGGGCAAAGGTCTTCCGGAAGAT
>CAZTLA010000219.1:0-4805 GCA_964614365.1 uncultured Syntrophales bacterium
ATGTCCTACTTTCGATCATCGCAGATCATCGTGGATCAGACAAACGCCCAGATGCGGAGTCTGACCGTGAAAGCCATCGAGCAGCTTGATTCGCAGTTGATGATCTACCGGATGCAGATGGGACATCTGATGACGCCGTTCAAGATGGCTATCGACATGATGCAAGTAGGCATGGAAATAGATCAGGGGAACAGGGAGAATCTGACGAGCGAAATGGCTAAGTTTCGAAAGGATTATCCGGCGTTCAAGAGAATGCGCCTCCTCGATGCCAAAGGTGGCGAACGATTCAATAGCCAGGGCGGCACGGCGCAGGCAGGCACTGAAGCGTCCAGTCCCTGGTTCCAGAAAGCGCTGGGAAGCCAGGACACCGTCTTTAGCGACATGATATTGTCTGCGGATACCAAGCAGCCGGTATTGATCATGGCAAGGGCGGCGTCCGATCAGAGTGGAAAAGCGTTTGCCGTGCTTGCCGTCGAGATATCGGGCAATTCCGTCACGGCGCCCGTTGACAATATCAAGATCGGGGAGACGGGGTTTGCCTATATCATGAACAAGGAAGGAACTATCATTGCCTATCCCGACAAATCAAAGCTCCTTCAGTTGAATCTCAACTCATACGGTTTCGGCAAGGAGATGCTGCAAAAGAAAAGCGGCCTTATTGAATATTCCTGGGAGGGAAGCGATAAGATCTCTTCGTTCCAGGAGTATCCGGCAATGCAGTGGATGGTGGTAGCTGCCGTCACCAAGAAAGATATTCTGGCCTCCATCAACAATATGCAGGTACTGTTTTTCATTTTCGGCGCCTGCATGGCCGCCTTTTCCCTGGTGACGGCGGTATTGATTTCGCTCAGGATCGTCGGGCCCATCAATCGCGCCATCGAAGGTCTCGGCGAAAGCGCCCACCAAGTATCCTCCGCTTCGGGCCAGCTTTCCCGGGCCAGCCAATCCCTGGCCGAAGGGGCGTCCCGGCAATCGGCGGGCATTGAAGAGACCTCTTCCTCGCTTGAGGAGATGGCCTCCATGACGAAACAGAATGCGGACAACTCCAACCAGGCAAACGTCATGATGGGCGATACGAGCAGGATTGTGGATGAGGCCAATGTTGCCATGACGGCACTGACAAAATCCATGAACGACATCAGCACGGCCAGTGAACAGACCGCAAAGATCATCAAAACAATCGACGAGATCGCTTTTCAGACGAATCTCCTCGCGCTGAACGCGGCGGTGGAAGCCGCACGCGCCGGCGAGGCGGGGGCAGGCTTTGCCGTGGTGGCCGACGAGGTGCGCAACCTGGCCATGCGGGCCGCCGACGCGGCGAAGAACACGGAGACGCTGATTGCCGAGACGGTAAAAAAGATCAAGAACGGTTCGGACATTGTGTCCAAGAGCAACGAGGCATTCGGGAAGGTCGCCGTCGGCGCCAAAAAGGTGGGCGAGCTGATCAGTGAAATAGCATTGGCAAGCCAGGAGCAGGCGCAGGGAGTCCACCAGATAAGCAAGGCCGTCGCCGATATGGATACGGTGGTGCAACACAACGCGGCCAATGCCGAGGAGTCCGCGTCCGCCGCCGAAGAGATGAGCGCGCAGGCGGAACAAATGAAAGGTTATGTGGGTGAATTGATGGTTCTGGTAGGCGGTTCCGGCAGCAACGGCGCCTATGAAGCGGATTCGGGATTCCTCATGGCCGGCCAATCCCCGGAGCCGATGATCGGGTGGAAGAACGGCGCGCATAAGGCGCTCGCCGTTCCGACTCCTGCGCGGAGGAGCGCCGCTTCCGGCAGGGAAAAGGAAATCAGCCCCGATCAGGTTATCCCCATGTCGGAAGAGAGCGATTTCAAGGATTTCTGAAAGCTTCACCGGTCAACCAGGCTTCATGAAACGCATGGGCGCGACCGCAGGTGGAAACCGCAACAGGCACTGTTTCAGAGGTGCGCGAGAGGAGCGCTGTAAAAATCATTCATTCCTTACCGGAAAGCTGTGTCTTGCAGGCAGAGAGCATCATTATGGGCGGCCAATCTTATCCCGCGGGCCGGACGATGGGGGATATTTTGAGTATCGCGGAGCTGAGAAACACCGATTTTGAGAAAATCAGTCGGCTTGTGTATGAAAAATGCGGGATCAATCTCCATGAGGGGAAGAAGGAACTGGTAAGTTCCCGTTTGGGCAAGCGCCTGAGAGAAGGTAATTTCAAGTCATTTGCCGATTATTACCGCTACGTAACGACTGATGCGGGGACGGACGAACTGGTTCGTATGATCGATTCCATATCGACGAACCTCACGTATTTTTTTCGGGAAGAAAGTCATTTTCAAAAAATGCGGACTATTCTATCACATATGATGAGCAAAGCAGGAGCCCGCAGCCGGTTCCTGAAGTCAAGAATCTGGAGCGCCGGCTGTTCCACGGGCGAGGAGCCCTATTCTCTCGCGATTACCGTAAAGGAATGCACGGAAGGCTGGCCCCTCGATGTAAAGATACTGGCCACCGACATTTCTACCAGCGTGTTGAAAACGGCGTCCGGCGGCGTCTACAGTGAGGAAAAACTCAAAAACATTTCTCCAGCCATCGTAAAAAAATATTTCCAATACGGATGCGGTAAATGGAGCGGCTATTACCGCGCCAAAAAGGATATCCGGAACATGATAAAATTTCTCAGATTGAATCTCATGGAGCCGCTGCCGTCGGATTATCTTTTTGATATGATCTTTTGCCGGAACGTTATGATCTACTTCGATAAACCGACACAGTATGTCCTGGTAAACAAGTTTTACGATTGCCTGGAAAAGGGTGGCTATCTTTTTATCGGACATTCAGAAAGTCTTGCGGGATTAGACCACAAATTCAAATACGTGGAACCAAGCGTTTACCGGAAATGAATGTATGAGTGAAATTATTGTAGGTATTTCTGACCTGAAATGGAGCAATAATAAAGACGACATCCTCATTACGTACGCCTTGGGCTCATGCATTGCCGTAGCCGTTTATGATTCCAAAGCGTGCGTGGGAGGACTCTTACATTACATGCTTCCCGATTCCTCTCTGGACCCCGACAAGGCCCGGGAACATCCGGGGATGTTCGCCGACACCGGCATTCCCCTGCTTTTTAAAACGTGCTACGGTATGGGAGCGGAGAAGAAACGGATGATCGTGAAAGTCATCGGCGGCGCCAGCATCCTTGACGATACCAATTATTTCCGGATCGGGCAGAAGAATGTCACCGCCATACGGAAGATATTCTGGAAGAACAATGTGTTGGTAAGCGCCGAGGATACGGGCAATAATTACAACCGAACCGTGCGTATGGCGATGTCTAACGGCGGGGTGTATGTCAAGACGCCAGATGGCATGAAGGAGTTGAAATGATAAAAACCTCAACGACGATAGTCCCATCTTCGGGAATCCAGAAAAAGAGTCCTCAGGCGCGTAATCTGGAAAAGGTGCTGAGATCCATTCAGAATATTCCCGCCTTCCCGGTAACGGTGCAAAAGATATCGAAGTTGCTTCAGGGAGAATACTCGGCCACGCAATTGGCAAATGTCATTAAGTTGGACGCGGCGATTACCGCGAACATTCTTAAAATGAGCAACTCCGCCTATTTTGGCGCGCGGCAGGAAATAAAGTCAATCGTCGACGCGGTTACCTATCTCGGCAAGGAAAATCTCGTTCGCGTTACCCAGACGGCGAGCATGTCGCGATTTTATACAAAACCGGCCACGGCCTATGCCGCCAAGCCGGCCGATTTGTGGGAGCATTCCGTGGCTGTCGCGCTCCTGTCACAGATATTGTCGAAGAAGATTCACGGCAGAGAAGATGACGTTCTGTATACGGCGGCGCTCCTGCATGACATAGGCAAGTTCATTATGAGTGAATTTGTGCAGGAATTTGAGGAGATCACGGAGCTTGTCTCCCATCAGGGATATTCATTTCTCGATGCGGAAGAAAAGGTTGTCGGCATTACCCATAGTGAACTGGGAGGGAGAATCGCCGTGCACTGGAAATTCCCCCGGGAAATCAAAGATGCCATCTCCTTCCACCATCGGCCCGATTTACTGAAAGACACGAACAGCGATATCCCCTGGCTGGTCTATCTTGCGGAGCAGCTGTGTCCCATGATCGGTCTTGATGGCGGAGCGGATGGATTTGCCCAACGGGGCGTGGGTGAGGCGCTGCAACGATTTAAATTACGCGCTCGGGATTTGGAAGAAGTTCTTCTCCTTTTGTCAATGGATTTGCAACGGGCGAAAGATGTAATCAATATCCTGTGAGGAGTTGCATGATGAACGTTCAAGCAAAGGGGCAGCAGGTCAAACGACCCGTATCGCGGTCGGTCGTTTGAAGAAGGGGGCATTATGTCATTCAATCTCATGATCGTTGACGATTCGAGCGCAATGCGTTCCGTAATCAGGAAGATAGTTGCCCTGTCGGGCTTCAAGGTGGATCATTGTTTTGAGGCAAACAACGGCAGAGAAGCGCTGAACGTATTGTCCAAGGATTGGGTAGATGTCATTATTTCCGATATCAACATGCCGGAGGTCAATGGTTTGGAGCTGTTAAGCGCCTTGAAGCGAGACGACCTTTTTAAGGATATCCCCGTCATAATGATAACAACGGAAGGAAGCCGCGAGCGTATGGAGGAGGCCCTTGCGCACGGGGCAAAAGGCTTTATAAAAAAACCTTTTTTGCCGGCGGATTTGAAACGGGTTCTTCATGAAGTGATGGGAGTGGGAGAGGATGGAAAATATGCAGAAGATACAAAAGATGTTGATGGAGTCGATTTTTGAAGTTTTTGAAAAGATGTATTT
>CAZTLA010000220.1:0-4801 GCA_964614365.1 uncultured Syntrophales bacterium
GAGAGAGGCCCCTTTGGCAGGTCCATACCACAGGCCATAGTGGTGGACCCAGAATATGAACAGACCCAGGACGCAAAAAAAGACCAGGATGCCTCCCAGCGACCAGAAGTACACGTTTGGACCGGGGACGTTCCCTATCATCTGGTCCGGCGGCCAGTTGTTGGTATAAGAGGCGTCGTTGCCGACACGCGGCGTGGACGCCACCCAGGCCGTCCAGAAAAAGAAACGGGAAATCTGGAGCCGCTCCTGATCAGACGGCACCGTGTCCGGCAGGAAACCGTACCGATGCTCACCTTCTTTGAAGGTCTTTCCCCAATAGCGGGATACCTGGTCCAACGCCTGCGTTTGGCCGACAGTCAGGGTAAGCGTGTCTCTCGCCGAATCGTAGCGGTTTGTTTTAATCTCTCGTTTGGTCTTCGCATCGATTGCGTCTTTTTGCTGGTCGTTCAGTTCACGATAGCTCTTTTGATAATCCTGCCCCGCCCAATAGTCCCTGACCGCAATACCGGCGAGATGGAGCGTGGCCGCAGAAAACTCCGGCCCCCTCTGGCTCCCATGCCCCCACACGCTTCCATGATCCATCAAGCCATAACGCTGATACACGTCCTGCCCTGCCAGGATATCCGCTTTCTGGAAAAGCGCCTTGCCGTCCGGTCCGACGATGTTCCCCGGATAGGGTGGCAATTGGTCTTTGGACCTCAAGCCGCCCGCAAGGAGAATAGCCATGGCAATCACGAAACTGAGAATAGCGATCCATTTAAGCTTTTGAAGTGACATATCCGCCCTCCTTTTCAAAAATGGGTTTAAGGGATTGAAAGAATATAATAACCGTTGACATCGGCAATTGGTTAGTTGGAATGCGCAGGAGGTTTCAAACCCCTTCTCCAGGGTTTGTCATCATGGTATGGGAAGAAGTAAAAATTTTAAATCGACTGTGGGACTAAAACATCCTCATCTATATTTTTAAGGAAAAGTATGCCGTCTGTCAAGAAAAAAACAGAAAAACCGGACAATTCTATTTGCTCTTGACAGAAAAAAACAGAAAAAACTGCCTCGCAGCGAGGACATCGATGATATTCCTGCAGGGCTTACAGAGATCTCCTCCCGCTCAGTGATGGCGGATGCTGCTCTCCCCGCTTTCCAAAGACGGGCAGGAAAAGCCGTAGTCTTTGCCGGAAGACAACTTCTCGAACTCTTGCAGCAGGTGCTTTTGTGTGCTGCTGAGTTTTTTCGGGATTACGACATGCACCTGGACTATCTGATCGCCATGCCCGCCGCCCCGCAGACGGGGCATCCCTTTCGCGGGAAGCCGGAATATATCGCCATACTGCGTCCCCGGAGGGATATGCAGCTTCTCTTCCCCCCATAATGTCGGGACTGTCATTTCCGCACCGAGCGATGCCTGTATCATACCGATCGATATCCTGCAGATGATATCGCTGCCCTCCCGCTCGAACAGGGGATGCTTTGTCAGCTCTATGTGGACATACAGATCGCCGGGCGGCCCGCCACGGTCGCCTTTCTCACCCTCCCCCATGATCCGCAGCCGGGACCCCGTGTCGACGCCGGGGGGAACCTTGACGGAAATCTTCCTCATGATCCTGACCTTCCGGACTCCCCGGCAGATTTTGCAGGGCGATGCCAGATACTCTCCCGTCCCGCGGCAGTGGGGACAGGTGGAACTGATGCGGAAAAAACTACTCCCCTGCACCACCTGGCCGCTGCCGCCGCAGGCGGGGCAGGATGCGGCGTTCGTCCCCGGTTCCGCTCCCGTCCCGTCACAACGGGAGCAGGTCTCGCTGCGGGGAATTTCAATCTCCGTCTTCATGCCCCGGGCCGCCTCCTCCAGCGTCACCCGAAGAACCACCTGGATGTCGGCGCCGCGAATGTCACGCTCGGGACGGCGTCCCCCCGCACCGAAGCCGAACAATCCTTCAAAAATATCGCTGAACGAACTGAAGATATCGGAATAACCGCTGAAGCCCTGATAACCGATGTTTTTCAATCCCTCGTGGCCGAAACGATTGTATATGTCCCTCTTCTCTTCATTGCACAATACTTCATAGGCCTCGGCCGCTTCCTTAAACTTCTCCTCCGCGGCCTTGTCATCGGGATTCCTGTCGGGATGATACTGCAAGGCGAGTTTGCGGTAGGCCTTCTTGATTTCATCCTGGTTCGCTTTCTTGTTTACTCCCAATATCTCATAATAATCACGCATGAATACCCCTTTACGCCGGCTAAACAATACCCCGGCGTTTTTCTCCCTTCAGGATGGAGCGGCAAAAAAATATTTGGGAAGATTGCAGACACATTGCCGGAAAGCGCCCCAACAATATCCTTGCCCCGGCCCGGCCATCCATCAGGATAACCGGGACGAGGTTTAAGATCAGTTGAAAAGATGCTTATTCTGTTTTGATGGGAATCTTTTTCCCCTTTGTCTTGGCGGCCGCCGCCTTGGCAATCCTGACGGTAAGAACGCCGTTTTTAACGGACGCGTCGGCCCTCTCCGTTTCGATACCCGCAGGAAGCGGAATCACCCGATGAAAGGCGCCGTATGTACGCTCCATCCGATAGTACTCTTTTTCCTTGGTCTCCGTTTCCTTTTTTTTCTCTCCCTTGATGGTGAGGGAATCCTCCGTAAGCAGAAGATCCACATCCTTCTCTTCCATCCCGGGAAGTTCAACCCTGACGGTTACCTCTTTTTCGCTTTCATCCACATCCACGGAGGGTAAAAACCCCTGGAAACGATCCTCAGGAACGCCAAAGGGCGAAACGTCAAACCCACGGAAAAAATCATCAAACAACTGGTTTAGTTCCCGCTGGAGAGAAAAGACAGGGTATTCCCTTTCGTGTCTCACCGGGAGACTGCCTTTTCCCCAGAGCGAGGGTACAAGATTTCTGATAGCCATACTCTTTTTCTCCTTTCCTAAATTGTTATGCCGCCTTGACGCTTATTTTCCTGGCCTTGAGCGGTTCGGCCTTGTGCAGCGTCAGACGCAGTACGCCATTTTTCACCGTCGCTTCGATCTTTTCGCGATCCACCTCATTGGAAAGCGTGAAATTGCGCCGGTACTCTCCCGAC
Source organism: uncultured Syntrophales bacterium (assembly GCA_964614365.1). Taxonomy (GTDB): domain Bacteria; phylum Desulfobacterota; class Syntrophia; order Syntrophales; family JACQWR01; genus JACQWR01. The sequence continues at coordinate 3,083 of CAZTLA010000220.1, forward strand.
TCATACCCGGCATAAACGGTCGTGTATGATCCCGTTCTTGTCGGCGCCAGGGCAGATCCCTTGATCGTCAGAATATTTTTCTCCAGAGTAACCTCCACGGAATCGGTGCCCACGCCCGGCATGTCCGCAATGATCACGATCGCGTCGCGCGTTTCATATATATCCACCTTCGGGACAAAAACCCTCCTGACGACGCCTTCCGCCGCTGTTCCGGTCTGAGTCTGAATTTCTCTTTTTTCCTCAGCCATACCATCATCTCCTTTCCTTACGGTGTCTTAATCGCCACTTTCTTCGGCTTGTCCGCTTCCGCCCGCGGCAGGGTTACGGAAAGAACCCCTTTCTCATACCGGGCATCCACTTTGTCCGTCTCGACATTGAACGGCAACTGTAGAGTACGGGTAAAACGGCCATAATCCCGTTCCTGGCGATGATAACTTTCTCCTTCGCTGAGCGTCAGAGGCTCGCGGGCGCCGCTAATAGTGAGAGAATCTCCCATAACCGAAATATCTATCTTCTCGATATCCACGCCCGGTATTTCGGCGCTTACAATCGCATCGTGCTCTCCGACCCATACATTCACCGCCGGAAAATCCTGGCCTGCCTCCTGACCTATCCCTGCAACAAGCCTGTTCATCTCCCGGCGCAGGTTTTGTACCTCAGGGATAGGCGTCATCATTCTGCCGAAACTCCAAATTCCTGGGCTTAACATGGTTCTCTACCTCCTTTCCCTTCTATTTATCCTTAATAATCACCCTCTCTTCCGCCCACGAGACGATCTCTCGCAACCGGGAAAGAATTTATAAGCAACCTATTAATATTGTTAAGCATAATCTAATTTTGCTTTTAATATAGTCACAAAATCCGGGTTGTCAAGACGGCCACGGGAGGAGCAAAAGAGCAGGAATGATAAGAAGGTATTTTGTCGGCCTTTTTTACTCAGCCATCAGCATTATGTCCCCGAAATCCCAGTTGGACGTGGCCTAAAGGCATGTATTCTTATATCTGGTGCATCTCCTATTACCGGCGATTCTATTAATAAACTAATCAAACTTTTGGTGTTGAATAAAGAGGACTTGCCAGTCATTAAACCCGCGGAAAAAGACGAATCCTCACAAAACTGAAGACTTGAAAGAGGCAATTGAAAAGCTACATAATTGCCGCGCTTCTCATATTGAAGATATAACGGTTATCACACCTGTCCCAAGGTTAACCGAATAGATTCAATTGGTTGCTGATCTGGTGTTCCTGGTTGGTGTAGCTGACATTTGAAAGTGGTTGATAAATTGGTTCTTTTTCGAAAAGGGTCAGGCTCAGAATCTGTAGAATTGTGTAGAGACTTTGGTCCAGATTCAGGGTTTTCTTCACGATGGCCACGAGAACATAAACCGAAATGGCGATCCAGATCTGGGTCTTGACTGCATTCTCGGTAGTGCCGGGCGCGGCAGGAACCACCCTCACGGATGGCCCCCCGCACAGATCCCAGCGTGCGGAACTACCGCACTGGGCTCCTACCTCGGGTGCTTGGCGTCAAAGCGCACGTTTGGATGAGGGTGCGCAAGTTTGGGTATTGGAATCCAGCATCGGACTATGGGACTGAAATCTTCCCAGTTCATGCGCCGCTTCTGACCACGGCGCCTGAGCACCGAAAGCCAGTAGCGAGTAACTGTTAGCCCATCTTCCGCAGTTAAAAAATGTGATTTTAATCATTACGGGAGGTTA
>CAZTLA010000221.1:0-4760 GCA_964614365.1 uncultured Syntrophales bacterium
GCAAGAAGACGTACGAAGCCGCCGTTGAACGGCTGAAAGAACTGGAGACATCGGCACGGGAAAAAGTGGAGGAAACGGAGGCCACGGTCGGCAAACTGGCCGCGCAGGGAAAGGAAGCGTTCCAGGACGGCAAGACCCGGCTCAAAAAAGCAATTGACGCCGGCGTTGAGGCGTACCGGGAGGAAAAGGAAAAGACCACGTAAAATCCACTCTTAAAGCAGGAGCAGCTCCATGTCTCTGGAGATTATTTTCGTTGTTATCGCTATCGTGTTCCTTGTGCTTGCTGCCTTTGCGGTTCCCTTGCTGTTTCAGATCTGGCAGACGGCCAGGAGCATGGCGGCAACGCTGGATGCCCTGAATCAAAGCCTGCCGGCCATCATGAAGAACCTGGAAGAAATCACGGCAAACGTCAACAACGCGACGCACACGGTGAACCGACAGGTAGAAGATATTGCCCGGACCGTCGGGACCGTGAAGCACATACTGGGGATCGGCAAGGATGCGGATTGGCGGCGGACGGGAGCGGGCCCGTTTTTCAGCGCTTTGAGGACAATGACTGCCGCCGTAAAAGGCGCCTGCGTTTTTTTCGAGGTTTTCCGTTCCCGCCGTGAGAAAAGAACCTGATATTCCCGATGCGCAGGTCTTAACCTAGGGGGAGAGAGTCTCAGTGTCAAAAGTGACGTACGGCAGCAGGGGCGGCCGTGTTTTCAAGATTTCCGCAAAAGACAAGGGCGCAGCGACGAAATCTCCCGAAGAGGTTGTCCGGGAGATAAGACAGGGGCAGCAAAAACCGCCGGGGGAAGATTATCGGGAGCGGTCCCTGGCCCTTCAGGGGTCTCTCTGCGCGCGGTGCGGACGGGAATTCGATGCGCTCCACAGGCATCTGCTTACCGTTCACCATAAGGACGGCAACCACCACAACAATCCTCCCGACGGAAGCAACTGGGAAAACCTCTGCGCCTATTGCCACGAGGATGTTCACAGCAGGGGGCTCCTCGGGGACTACCTGGGGGGCGTTTCCGGGGGGAAAGAGAGTTCCCTCGTCTACGATGATCGGAAGGGCGGGGATGGTTCCGTATCAGCGTTGGGGAATCTGGGCGAGAAATTGAAAAGGGCTCTGGAGGGAAAGCAGCGGGGGCGCGCAAATCCGCCCGATACATCAGAGCCCGATACAGATAAATAAACCAGTCTGATCACCGGCTGATGATGTTGATGCCGTCTTTCTGGGAGACGAGCTTGTCCCCTACGGATGTCCCGCACACCACGCACGTGTAGTCATATTTTTCCCCATTGCTCAGGATGAGGAGAAGCCTCTTCCTGACCGGCGCCGCCTTTTTGCACCGGGGACAGAAAAGCTCCGTGGCATCGAAATCCCGGTAATGTTCTTTCTTCATCATTGCCTGTCCTCTTCCGGTACTTCCTTCATGTTTTCCAGCCATACCGTGGCTTCGCTGTCACTGGGCGCCCGGTAATCGCCGCGCGGCGACAGGGAGCCCCCCGAACCCACTTTCGGACCATTGGGCACGCAGGACCGCTTGTACTGGCTGACCTTGAAGAAACGATACAGGAATATCCCCAGCCAGTGCCTGATTTCTCCGATGGCATAAGAATGCCGTTCTCCTTCCGGGATATCCGGCCACAGGCCCTTTTCCTTGTCGCGCCAGGCGCAGTAGGCCATGAAGGCTATTTTGGCGGGCAGGTAGCCGAACCTCGTTACGTAGAAGATGTTGAAGTCCTGCAGTCCGTAAGGACCGATAACGGATTCCGTTTCCTGCGAAGGCTGTCCTCCCTTCTTGCCGGGGACCAGTTCCGGACTGATGCTGGTTTCCAGGATCGCGCGGAGTATCCGTGACGTATCCGGGGAGAATTGGCCCGAATCGGAAGCCCAGCGGATCAGGTGCCGGATCAGGGTCTTGGGCACGCTGGCGTTCACGTTGTAGTGAGACATATGATCGCCGATGCCGTAGGTGCACCAGCCGAGGGCCAGTTCGCTTAAATCTCCCGTGCCCACAACGAGGGCATCCCGCATGGTGGCGAGACGGAAGAGGAGGGACGTTCGTTCGCCGGCCTGGGTATTTTCGAAGGTGATGTCGTAGAGCGGTTTCCCCTTCGCGTAGGGATGTCCGATGTCTTTGAACATCTGCATGCATGCGGCCCTGATGTCAATCTCGTTTGCCTCGACGCCGAGGGACTTCATGAGTTTCGTGGCGTTTTTGTAGGTCCTGTCCGAAGTGGCGAACCCCGGCATGGTGTAGGCCTTAACGTTGGATCGGGGGAGATCCAGAAAATCCATGGTGCGGGCCGCAACGATCAGCGCCTGCGTGGAATCGAGACCTCCCGATACTCCGATCACCACGTTTCGGATACCCGATGATTTCAACCGCTGCGCCAGCCCCTGGACCTGGATGTTGTAGGCTTCGTAACACCGCTGGTCGCGTTTGCCCGCATCCGCCGGGATGTAGGGAAATCGGGGATATTCCCGGTCCAACAGCAGCCTTCCACCGACGGGATCCATGGTGAAGGATACGTTCCTCAGCTTCGCCAGGATTTCCCGGTGGGTCCGCGCGTTCTGCCGGAAACTCGTCAGGCGCATCCGGTCCTGGATGAGGCGGTCCATGTCCAGGTCGGCGTAGATGATCTGGGCTTTCCGGGAGAATCGTGCCGATTCGGCCAGGAGATTGCCGTTCTCGTAGATCATGGCGTGGCCGTCCCAGGCCAGATCGGTTGTGGACTCTCCCGGCCCGGCGGCCGCGTAGAGGTAAGCCGCTATGCAGCGCGCGGACTGATTAGCGGCCAGGCTGTGGCGGTATTCCGATTTACCCACCGTGATGTTCGACGCGGACAGGTTGCCGATAACCGTTGCGCCGGCCATGGCGGCAAAGCTCGAAGGCGGGACGGGAACCCAGACGTCCTCGCAGAGTTCGAGGAAAAAGCGGAAATTCTTTATGGTGTCCACTGCAAAAATAATGTCGGCGCCGAAGGGGATGTTTTTCTGTCCGCACAGCTCAATCGTCGGCGACAGGTTTTCCTCGGCGGAACTGAACTGGCGCCGTTCATAGAATTCGCGATAATTGGGCAGGTAGGATTTGACGGCGATCCCCCTGATCGTGCCGCGGTAGAGCACGATGCCGCAATTGAAAAGCCCGGCGTTGACCTGCAACGGCGCTCCGACGACGACAATCAGGTTCAGCATCTTTGTCGCCTTGGCTACGAAACCGACCGCATCAATGGTACTCGTGAGGAGCGCATCCTGCTGAAAGAGGTCTTCGTTGGAATAGGCGGAGAGCCCCAGCTCGGGAAAGAGGGCCAGTATGGCCCCGTTTTTGGCCGCTTTGCGGGCAAGGATAACCGTATGTTCGGCGTTGAACAGCGTGTCCGCAACCCTGACTTCCGGCACGCACACGGCCGTTCTCACAAACCCGTGCCGGTAAAGATTGAAGAATAGTTCTTCCCCTGCTTTCATGCCGTCACTCTTTTTCCACGAAGGCGTAGGCGCTGTGATTATGGATGCTCTCGAAGTTTTCCGCCTCCACGCTATACCAGATGAAGTTGTCGTCCTTATTGAGGCATTCCGCCACGTTTCTCACCACGTCCTCCACAAACAGGGGGTTTTCGTACCCCTTTTCCGTAACATACTTCTCATCCACCCGTTTCAGGAGGGAATAGACCTCGCCGCTCGCCGAATCTTCCACCTTCTTTATTATGTCTTCTATCCAGAAAAACTTCCGGAATCTGACGGTCGCCGTCACGATGCTTCTCTGGTTGTGGGCGCCGGCGTTGCTTATTTCCTTTGAACAGGGGCAGACGGTGGTGACGGGCACCACGACGCCGACCAGGATGTCCGTTTGCTTGTTCTTATTCGTTCCCCGGAACTGACAGCGGTACTCCATGAGACTTTTTGCCCCCGATACGGGGGCCGCTTTTTCAATGAAGTAGGGGAAATCGATCTCCATATGGGAAGATTCTGCCCGCAGCTTTTCCCGGACCTTTTCCAGAATGATGTGGAAGGTCTTTATATTGACCTCTCCCCGGTACTCGTTCAGGATCTCCACGAAACGGCTCATGTGGGTTCCCTTGAAATGGTGGGGGAGGTTGACGTACATATTGATGGTGGCATTGACGCGCTGCGTGCCGTGGTCTCGGTCAAGGACCGTTATGGGGTACTTGATGCCCTTAACCCCGACCTTCTTTATATCAATGTTTCTGTCATCTTTCAGATTCTGTATGTCAATCATGATAGGGCGCCGCTATACGATACCCGGGCATTGTCCGATTCCCAGACGGTAACCTGGGAAACCTCAATTTTTTCACGCCGGGCCTTTTTGCTGATGTTGTCGTAGATGAACCGGGCAATATTTTCCGAGGAGGGGTTCATGGTTTCAAAAAACGGTATGGCATTGAGATGTTTGTGGTCGAGTTCCACCAGTATTTCGTCGGTCCACTTCTTTAATATCCGGAAATCAACGAGCAGGCCTTCTCGGTTCAGTTCCGGGGCTCTCACGGAGACTTCGACGATAAAATTGTGGCCGTGGAGCTCTTCACATTTGCCGCCGATGTCTTTCAGAAGATGGGCCGCGGCAAAAGACTTTTTTACCGTAACTTCGTACATAGGCTTTCCCTTTTACCTGCACATTGGCACTTTCGAGGCATGCTCCTCGATGGAAACTATATAATGCGAATGCCCGGCAGGTGTCAAGACAAGAAACGGTATACGTGCATGGTGTTCGGCAATGGGTGCGGCGCTCCTTCTGCGGACGATC
>CAZTLA010000222.1:0-4703 GCA_964614365.1 uncultured Syntrophales bacterium
TTCCGGGCAATGATGACATTCCCCTTCCCCGCTATATGACGGGAAATGCGGCAGGCATGGATATCCACGCCGCCGTTATCGAGGATGTGGTCATACTCCCCGGTCAAAGAGTAATGATCCCCACCGGTGTCGCAATCCAATTGCCTGAGGGATATGAGGCGGAAATCAGACCCCGGAGCGGTCTTGCCCTCCGGAGCGGCGTCACCCTGGTCAATGCCCCGGGCACCATTGATGCCGATTACCGCGGCGAAATTGGGGTAATCATCATTAATCATGGTACGGACCCTTTCGCGGTAAAAAGGAGAGACCGTATCGCGCAGATGGTTGTCCACCAGGTGTGCAAAGTTGCCTGGACGCTGAGCGGAGACCTGGATATTACTCCCAGAGGGAGTGGCGGCTTCGGTCACACTAAGTAAGGAACCTTGACACGGCCTGTAAAAAAAATGACGAGATAAACATGGAAATTTGACAGTTAGGAGATGTTCCGGATATCCCCTATAAGAGTAATTTTTATATTGACAAGGCACTTTTTTGGTGTATATGCTTCAAACACTCTGTTTTCTTGAGTTTTCCATTGATTTGCAAGGAGTGGCTCCAGGATGAAGGTTGGCAGATATCTTATTGTTTCTGTTATACTTATGGGGACTATTATCACTTTTGGGAACCGCGGACTCGTGGATAACTATCTCATGGGAGAGCGGCTTGCGGTGATCAGAAAGTCAAATCAAGACCTTGCTTTAAACAATCTGGAATTAAAAAAGAAAATCATTCTACTCAGAAGTAATTTGCCGTACATCGAGATGATGGCGCGCAATGAACTGGGCATGATAAAAAAAGGTGACATGGTTTACCGGTCTGCGGAATAAAAATTGCGTGCCTACATCGTATTATCGTATTTCCAGCCACTGTCACAAGAATTCTCCTGCCTTATCTCAGACAGTGCGGAGATCGTTGCAGTGAATTAAGCCCGCATTGAAGGGGCCCAATGGTAAAGGGTGTTCCCATGTTTGACATGATGGATCTGTTTTCACGCAAGAACCCATTGGTGGGGCTTGATATCGGTTCGAGTTCTCTGAAGCTGGTGGAGATAGAGGAAACGTCGAAAGGGTTCGTACTGAACCGCTACTGCCAGATTCCACTGCCGAAGGGAGTAATCGTGGACGGTGCGCCTGCAGAGCGGGAAGAGCTGACGGCGGGCATCAGGGAAATCTTCAAGCGATCAGGTTGTCGCAGGAAAAGGGTTGTCACTTCACTTTCCGGACAGTCCGTAATCGTGAAAAAAGTTTCCTTTGCCACCATGGAGGAAACGGAACTTCGTGATCTCATTCGGGATGAGGCTACCAAGTATTTGCCCTTTGACAGCATGGAAGGGGTAAGCTTCGATTTTCAGATCCTGGGGGGCAGTGAATTTAATCCCAATCTGATGGATGTTCTGCTCGTCGCAGCTAAGAAAGACATTATTGACAGTTATAGCGCGGCGGTAAAAAATGCGGGGGTCAAGCTGGCGATCCTCGACGTGGACACCTTTGCCCTCGAAACAATGTACGAGGAGAACTACGACATTGAGGAGGATGAGGTGATCGTCATCATCAATGTGGGGGCAAGTGTCACGAATATTAACGTGGTTAAGAACGGCATGTCCGTCTTCTCCAGGGATTTCGCCCAAGGAGGAAATGCTATTACGGAGGCTATCCAAAGCAATCTCGGGCTGACATTCGATGAGGCGGAAAAGATTAAGATCGGAGGACGGGGCGGTGACGCGGGGGCCGAAAGCGCATTTAGGGAACAGTTACTTGTTTACGCGGAGCCCCTCTGCCAGGAAATAGAGCGGTCCGTAGACTATTTCAGATCCACGTACGGCGGCGGAGCTATAAAGTACGCCCTTCTTGCCGGCGGCGGGGCAAAGTTGCCGGGGATGGCTGCCGCACTTACGGAGCGATTAAGCATCCGGACGGAGGTTGCCAATCCTTTCCGGAAAATCGGGTACAATGAAAAGAACATCGCCCCGTCGCTCATAGACAACATCGGACCCGCCGCCGCCGTGGGAGTGGGGTTGGCCCTCAGAAGGCTGGGAGATCAATGATCAGGATCAATCTTCTTCCCTATCGGGAAACGGAAAAAAAAGCGAACCTCAAGCGCCAGGTCGTCATCATTGCCGGCACGTTCGTTCTCTTCCTGGTAGCGATAATAGCACTGCAGGTGTATCTGACGACAACAACCATCAGCCTTGAAAAAAAGGTTAAAGGCCGGGAAGCAAAACTGGTCGTACTGCAAAAGAAGCTTGGCGATATCGAAATATTCAAGAAGGACAAGAAAGATCTGGGAAAAAAACTCTCCATCATCAAGAATCTTGAGGTGAACCGGCTTTATCCCGTTCGTCTTTTGGACGAACTGACCCGAGAGGTACCCGCAGCGGACATTTGGCTTGAGAAGCTGTCGGAAACGGGTACGGAACTGCGCATCGAGGGTGTGGCCAGGAATAATATCGCGGTTGCCCTGTTCATGAAGAATCTGGAAAAGTCCGGTTTCGTCAAGTCCGTCGATCTTGCCTCTTCCAAGCAGACGGAAATTTTCAACGTCAAGGTGCAGAAGTTCATCCTGCTTTGTTCCGTGGAGAAGGGATCGTAAGCATGGCAATTACACTGGACGACATTAAGAGAATGTCCCCTCGGAGCAAGGCAATGGTTATATTTCTGATTTACCTTCTCCTTGGGTATTTCTATTATTTTATTCTCCTCCAGTCCTCTCTGGAGAAGAAGGGCATGCTGGAGATAAAACTTACCCAACTCGATCAGGAGATTAGGGACAAGGAACGTATCGTCTCCCAGAAAGATCAGCACGTTCGGGAGCTCAACGCCTTGAAGGAAGCTTTTGATCTGGCCCTAACGAAACTTCCCGACCGGAAGGAAATACCGGGGCTGCTCCATTCCATTGCCGTGGCCGGCAAAAGCGTGGGGATGGAATTCGTTCTTTTTGAACCGACGCCGATAGAGAAGAGGCCGGAAGCAAAACCGCAAGCGGCAACTTCCCGGCAACCCGGGCAGAAAGTGGGCGATGCAAAAATCGCTACCCCAACTACGTCCGAGCCGGAGAGATTTTACGAGGAGATCCCCGTCAAGGTCGTGGTTAACGGCCGTTTCCATGATACAGCTCTTTTTTTCGACAAAGTGGCAAAACTTCCCCGGATCGTCAACATTGAAGATATCGCCATGGGGGACAGAAAGGCTGTCAGTGCAAGAGGCTGGGTCATTACCACCTCCTGCGTAATAAAAACCTATATGTTCATGGAAAAGCAAAATGCCCCCGGGAAAAAGACGGATGGAAAAAAGTAAGATCGTTCCCTGTGGTATGGCAATGGCGCTGGCGATGTTCGTAAGCCCATGTGCGGCCTGGAGTGCAGATGTCCCGGCCAAAACCCCGGCAAGTGCTTCCGTCAAGGCCCCAGCCGGTGTTCCGGCTCATGTCCCTGTCAAAGCCTCTGCCGGCGTCCTGGACAAAGGCCCGGCAAGCGCTCCGGCAAAAGTACCAGCCAACACGCCGCCCGCGGAGTCTTACAGTTACAATCCTGCGGGGAAGCCTGATCCCTTTGTCCCCTTTATAGAAACTGAACCTCTGAGAAGTAAAACGTTAGAAAAAACATCGTCCCCCTCCATTTTCCCTCTCAGAAATGCCAGCATCGATCAGTTCAAACTGGTAGGCATCGCGGGCGATGAGCGTCGCCGAATCGCCGCGGTGGAGGATGAAAAGGGCAAAGTGTATACCCTGTTCGAGGGGACGTATATCGGCCAGAATAATGGCAGGGTAAAATCCATCCTTGCGGATCGAGTTATCGTTGAAGAAAAGTTCGGGACGGATTCGGGAAATGCCAGGATCAATCGGATTACCATGAAGCTTCACAAGGAAGATAGAGATCAGGAAAATAAGGAAAATAAAGTGAATAAAGAAGAGAACGAAGAGAATGAGAGGAAGCCATGAAAAAAAACGTGCGATGGCCCTTTATTGCGTTGTTAATCGGTTTTACGGCGTTTAGCGGGAGTGTTCATGCTTTGGAGGCGGCAACCGCCGTGCGACCCGATGCCAGCGTCGGTTATCTTGAAGACATTACCTTTGAAAAGACAGCCGGAAAAGAACGAATCGCCCTGGTGGTTTCAAAGCAGCCCGCCATGAATACGGAAAGCCAGGGCGGCAACACGGTCGTGATAAAGATGGAGGACATGTTTATTCCGGATAACCTGAGGAGTCCCCGCGGGGAAGGGGCTCTCGTGAACGTAATCCGCGTCCTTCCCGCGCAGAAAGTAACGGACGGCAGGCAATCTGCTGTTGTGGTGATTGAACTGAAGGAACTGGTCCCGTACAGCGTAAGGCAGGAAGGGCGGACGATCATCCTCGATTTTAATGTGTCCTCTCTGGCGGGTAGAGCGGCTGTAGCAGTCGTTGCTTCCTCGGAGACTCAGAAGGCGCGGACAATGTCGGCAACCGCCGCAGGCGACAGCGGGCTTCTCCGCGGGGAAGGGGCGGCTGAAACGCTCAAATACATGGGCCGGTCAATTACCGTGGATTTTCAGGACGCGAACATTAAAAGCGTCCTGCGGCTGCTTGCCGAGGAAAGTGGCGTGAACATTGTCTCCGGCGATGACGTCAAGGGGAACGTAACCGTGCAGATGAGAAACACCCCCTGGGACCAGATACTGGACACCATACTG
>CAZTLA010000223.1:0-4690 GCA_964614365.1 uncultured Syntrophales bacterium
GTTGATGATGACCAAAGTATGCGAGAATTTTTAGAGATACTGTTCAGCCGTGAAGGTTACGACGTCACGGTTGCCAGTGACGCAACAAAAGCTCTCAGCCGTTGCAAAAAGGAGGATTTCGATCTGATCGTTACCGATTTGAAGATGCCCAAGATCGATGGCATTGAATTCTTAAAAGCGGTAAAGGACATTTCGCCCGAGACTACCGTTATTCTTATCACCGCTTTTGCCTCCGGCGAAACGGCAGTGACCGCCATGCATGAAGGAGCCTACGACTATATTGAAAAGGGCTTTGACGTCGAAGACATGAAACGTGTTGTCCGCAGTGCTCTTGATAAGAAGGGAATAAAGAAAAACGATGCCTTGTTTATCAGAGAAGTGGAAGACGCCGTTTGTTTCGGCAATATGATAGGCTGTAGTCGGGAGATGCTCAAGGTTTACGCGACAATAAAAAAAGTTGCGAGAACTCCCGCCAATATTCTTATTCTTGGAGAAAGCGGCACGGGCAAGGAACTCGTGGCGAAAGCGATTCATGAACACAGTCCCCGGAATCAAATGCCCTTTGTCGTTATCAACTGCGGCGGCATCCCCGAAAACCTTCTTGAAAGTGAACTCTTTGGTCATATGAAAGGCTCTTTCACCGGCGCTCACCTCGACAAACCGGGCCTTTTTGAGATTGCGCGGGGTGGAACGATGTTTCTTGATGAGATCGGGGAATTGCCTTCCTTTCTCCAGGTAAAACTTCTGCGCGTGGTTCAGGAAAAAACGTTCAGAAGGATAGGGGGGGCGGACGACATAAAGGTGGATGTCGCCATCATATCGGCTACGAATCAGAATTTGGAAGAAAACGTTAAAAAGGGCGCCTTCAGGGAAGATCTCTACTTCCGCCTCAATGTCATTCCTATCCATATTCCTCCCTTAAGAAACAGGAAAGAAGACATCCCGTTCTTGACACGGCATTTCATTGAAAAATACTCAAAGGCTTTTGGAAAGGAGATAAGGACAATATCTGCCTACGCCATGGAACTCTTGATGGAATATCAATTCCCGGGCAACGTGCGGGAGTTGGAAAATATTATAGAGCGGAGTATCGCCCTGGAGGCGTCAAATATCATTCTGCCGGAGAATCTTGTTCTGTCGGGAGGGATACGTCGGGAAAAAAGCTCTGCGGATTTCGATCTGGATCAGGGAAGCATTAACCTGAATGAGGAAGTTGCCAAATTCGAGAAGATGCTGATTGAGAAAGCTTTTCGAAAAGCTCTGGGCTCAAAAGCACGGGCCGCCGAGTTGCTGCAAGTAAGCGTGGATTCACTGCGTCATCGGATTGAAAAACTCAACATCGAAGTCTGACGGCTTGTGACGTATTGCCGAAGCATCAATCTATCCGGTTTTGACGACGTCTAATCTGCCTTCCCATCTTTTCTGCAGGACCTTTTTGAGCGAAACATGCTCCTTCTTTTCCAGGCGAGGGTCATTCTCTACCAGCGAAAAGGCATCCTCCTTCGCTTCACTCAGTATGCCGATGTCTTGAACAATGCTGGCTACCCTGAAATCAGGTAAGCCGGCCTGTCTCATCCCCATGAATTCACCAGGCCCTCGTATGGCAAGATCCATCTCGGCAATCTGAAATCCGTCGTTGGTTTCTTCCATGAGGCGCAGTCGTTTTAAAGCATCTCCGGAGGCATCGAGACCGGCCACAAGAATGCAGTGAGAGCTTATATCGCTTCTTCCAACTCTGCCTCTCAGTTGATGGAGTTGCGCGAGACCGAATCGTTCCGCATGTTCTATGATCATGAGTGAGGCATGGGGGATTTCTATGCCCACTTCAATGACCGTCGTGGACACGAGGATATTCAGTTTATCGCCGAGAAAATCGGCCATAATTCGCTCTTTTTCCTTGTCCGGCATTCTGCCGTGAATCAGTCCCACGCGGTGTTGGACGAAAATTTCTCCCTGAAGATGAGTTGCCATATCCGTGGCATTTTTCAAATCCATGTTCTGCGATTCCACGGCAAGGGGGCAAACAATGAAGACCTTGTTCCCCTTCATGACTTCAGTTCTGGTCTTCTCGTAAACCCATTGGCGTTCTGTTTCACGGACCACTGTGGTAACGACCGGCTTTCTTCCCGCTGGAATCTCATCGATGATGGAAACATCAAGATCCCCATAGAACGTCAAGGCAAGGGTGCGGGGGATAGGGGTGGCGGTCATTACCAAAACGTGCGGGTTGTTCCCTTTCTTGCGCAGGTTCACGCGCTGTGCCACGCCAAAGCGGTGCTGCTCGTCTATAATAACCAACCCCAGATTGTGAAAGGCAACCTTCTCTTGGATCAGGGCGTGTGTTCCAATTATGATATCGCATTTCCCTTCTCCTATTTTTTCATAGATCGCTTTCCGCTCCGCAGTGCCTTTGCTTCCCGTAAGGAGAGTGATCTCCAGTCCCAGCTTTTTTGTCCACCGGTTAATAGTGTCAAAATGTTGAGTGGCAAGGATTTCCGTGGGGGCCATGATAGCAGCCTGGCAGCCGTTTTCACAAGCGGTCGCCATGGCGGAAAATGCCACGGCGGTCTTACCGCAGCCTACATCCCCCTGAAGGAGCCTGTGCATGGCACATCCACTCGCCAGGTCTGTTTCAATTTCTTTGATGACGCGGCGTTGTGCGGAGGTCAAGGTATAGGGCAGCATGCCATAGTACCGGGCCGGAAGATTACCTGCAGTCTTGAAGGCAGTCGCAGCAGCCAGCGAACGCCCCTTTTTTCTGAAAGCCATTCCAAGCTGGAAAAAGAAAAATTCATCGAATATGAGTCGTCGGTGCGCTTCTGATCGCATGGCGTTGTAGGGAGCAATATCGTGATCGCGGGGAGGGAAATGGATATTGTTTACGGCGGAACGCATGTCCCGAAGCTTACGTTTCCGGCAGATATGATCGGGTACGGGACTCATGAGATGTTCGGAATAATCGCGTACGGCCTGTGCCATGATCCGACGCATTGTTTTCTGGGGGAGTCCTTCTATCTCCGAATAGAGGGGGATGATTTGCTTGAAATGCATCAGATCCGCATCAGCGCTGTCCATGATCTCATAATCAGGATGAATCATGTTCTTCCGCGAACGATAGATATTGATTTCTCCTGTTACGACTACGCTATCGCCTTTCTTAAAAGTGGTCGTAAGATAACCAAGATTGCCCCGGAGCCAATTTGCAGTCAGAACACCGCAGCCGTCACAAAGCGTCAATTCGAAGGCACGCGCTTTCCCATAGTTTATCAAACCGGTTTGCGTGACCTTACCCAGAACCGTTTCTCGGCAACCGACATTTGCTTGCGCAATGCTTTTGACGACACGCCGGTCTTCGTACCGTCTGGGCAGAAAATAAAGCAGGTCTTCGAGTGTTTTTATATTTTTCATCTCCAGAAGTCGCTGGATTTTAGGACCAATTCCCCGAACGATGGTTAACGGAAGAGAAAGCTTATTGAGGGAGAGTTCAATGGGGATAACCGGGGGGATATCCGGGCAAATCGACGGGTTGCCATGGACCGTTTGCACTTCCCGGTAATGAACGGCTGTCGCTGAGCTCAGGGGTCGGACAAGTTCTTTGAGTTTTTGCCAGCAGGTAAGGGCCTTTTCCATGCGGACCATTTTGAGGTCGGGGGTCAGTTCATCAAATCGAGAGAACGCTGCCGAAAAATCGGAGATGAGCTCATGGCAGGTATGGGAAGGAAAGCCGGCGCCGCCACGCTTTTCTATTTCCGGGCGCAACTGTTCCAGAAATCTCTTCATAACTTTTTCCAGATCTCTTACCAGCGATAAATTCTTATATGCCTCCTTCGATGAGAAAATAAGCGGCGCCTCTATCTTTTCCATGATTGTCTGCATGAAATCCATTATACGATCCGATGCATGTACAGAGGGTAAGTTCTCATTCTGTTATTGGCAATGATCCCTCAGGGTCAATTACCGTCAAGGAAACATTTGACTTTGGGATGAAATTGCGTTACAAATCAAGCGCCATCTGAGAACGCATATTATTATATCATATCTCTTTTTTTATCTATCGTAATCAAATCATTGTCGGAGAGTATATGCGAGAAAAAGTTACCTACAAGGATGCGGGTGTGGATATTGAAAGGGCGGGTCTGTTTGTGGAACGCATCAAGCCGCTTATTAAGGCGACCTCCCGCAAGGAAGTTATGAGCAGTATCGGCGGCTTTGGCGGTCTTTTTCACCTTGACGTGGGGAAGTTCAAGGATCCGATTCTCGTATCGTCTACGGATGGGGTCGGCACCAAGCTTCAGATTGCGCACATGATGAACAGGCATGATACAATCGGTATTGACCTGGTTGCCATGTCGGTAAATGATGTGATCGTACAGGGAGCAGAACCGCTTTTTTTCCTCGATTATATTGCGACGGGCAACATTAACGTGGAAAAAAGCGTGAAGGTAATGGAGGGCATCATCAAAGGCTGTCAGGAGGCGGGGTGCGCCTTGATAGGGGGAGAGACGGCGGAAATGCCCGGTTTCTATAAGGACTCAGAATATGACTTGGCCGGTTTCTGTGTTGGAGTTGTTGAGGCCGAAAAGTTGATTGACGGGTCGGAAATTCGTGTCGGGGATAGGATTATCGGCATCGCATCCAACGGGATACACAGCAACGGCTTTTCTCTGGCACGAAAAATTCTTTTTGAAAT
>CAZTLA010000224.1:0-4683 GCA_964614365.1 uncultured Syntrophales bacterium
TGTGCGTCGTGCCCTTTTTTCTTTCTCTTGACAACGATTATCGGGGGGCGTTCATCCATTATTTTTTCGCCTGCCTGAAGGTTTCTTCGAGCTCTGCAAAGGACGGTTTCACGTTTGCGGGAATAACCCTCCTGCCAAATTCTACAGCCACCTTGGGCGCGGCGCCGCCAATAAAGGCAAGAAGGGCGACCTTCAATACATACAGATATTGAAGATCTTCCATGGCAATGTGTTCAAGGTTTTTTGCCATAGGACCAACATAGCCATAACACAGAAGGACGCCCAGAAACGTACCTACCAGGGCAGCGCCGACGCTGTGCCCGATAACTTCAGGCGGTTCGCTTATTTTTCCCATGGTGAGAACGACCCCAAGGACGGCAGCGACAATACCCAGCCCGGGAAGGGAGTCGGCAACGGTGCTCAAAGATTTCGAAGGAAGCAACCCTTCCTCGTGATGAGAATCCAATTCGCTGTCAATGAGCGCCTCCATTTCATGAGGAGCGATGGTGGTGGTCATAACCGTCCGCAAGGTATCGGTGATCAGATTTATGGCATGGTGATTTTTGAGGATACTCGGATATTTATTGAATAGCGGGCTGTCGTTAGGACTGTCAACATCGGATTCCACGGAAACAAGACCCTGTTGCCTGATCTTGTAGAATATGCCGTTGAGCAGCATTAAGGCTTCCGCGTATTCCTCCTTGGAGGATGGTTTGTAGGTCAACATCCTGATCGTGGAACTGATCACTGCTTTTATGACTTTCAGCGGGGAAGCAACAATAAACCCCCCCAGTGCAGCGCCGCCGATGATAACCAATTCAGCGGGCTGAACGAGGAGAGATAAATTTCCATGTTCCATCAGATAACCGCCGATAACCGCGGCAGTCACAATGACCATACCGATAAGAGCGAACATGTATGGGAACGGTTACCCCCTTTGCTTTCTTAACATTTCTCTTTCAATCTCGAATACGAATCTGACGATTTCATCCCGAATAGCTTCATCAAGAGCGATGAATTTGACTGAGGTCAAGTACTCATACTCGCTTTCTTCTATCTTCGAGACTTCTCCGTACAGGCAAAATATAACCGGCTGCAAGGCGGAGAACATAGTCTTGATTTCCAGGACATCTCCAAGGGAGAACTGATGCGGAGAAGTAAAACTCAAGCCTCCTCCGCCGATATTTTCTGCATTAAAAGGCAGACTGCCTAGCCCTTCCTCTTGAAGGGTCAAGGTGCGGATGATGGTATCGAGTTTCGAATTCAGAAGCTTTAACCATTCAGCAAGAAGCCGGTCTTCCACATCCGGTAAAAAAGCGGATTCTTTTGCGGTTTTTCTGCCGGAAACGCGTGCGCGGAGATGCGGTCGCTCTTCCAACGGTACAAGACGAACATCAACAGGTAATTGGACCTTTACACGTGAAAATTCTCTTCTATTTTGTTCGTCACCGCTTTGTTCGTTGGACATATGCTTCCCCCTTTGTGGGTCGAAAATAATAAATCATTGCTTTAACCCTGCAAACTGAATGCCATAGTGTCTGCTGATTGTCATACCGGTCTTTAGAGGCCTTCTTATATGGCGGACAGTGCGTTCCCGTTCCGTCCCGGCGGTTGTTTTTCGAGCAAACATCGTACGGTATTTCTTTTTCCCCTGGAGGTGACAAATTTCGTCAAATATTTGGCTTCTATGATGGCTATTTGACATAAAAAATGTGTCTCACTATTTTTGACGCCCTCATTTTCGCACCGAGACTGATTACCAGACATGCATTCATCATTCAGGTGGCGCTATTGGTGTACGTACCTATGATGCAGCCATAGACATGGTATGTAAATTGCTTTTACCTTAAGTTTCGGATAGGCGCTTCTATTCAGGTGCATGGTCAGGTGCATGGAGATATTCCTTCTCCCTGGCAGTGGCGAACAGGGAACCACGATTCATATGAAAAAAATTATTTTCGTAAAAATTCTGATGCTATTTTTCCTTTTTTCCCAAGAGCTTGATTGTTATGGGGGAAAGGGGGTGACCTATTACACTATCCATGGAGCCTCTTATCAAAAACTGGGCAACGCGCTCAATAACATCAATGAATTGAAAACCCTCGGCTACGAATCTTATTATAGAAAAGTCAACATCCCCGGAAAAGGCATCTGGTACAGAGTTTATATCGGCAGGTATGCGGACAGGGATGAGGCGCTAACGGTTGCCAGGAAACTTAAAGCACGCCATATCGTCGATATGTTTACGCTACAAGAATATGGCTCTCAAGCGATATCCGGCGTTTTGCCAACAAAGGAAAGAAGAACCCCCCCATCCAATTCTTCCGGAGTCCAGACATCAGGGGATGTTCTTCCGGGGCAGGACAGTCATCGTGGCAGGGAAAGCACAGGGCCGCACGATCAGGGGAAATCATTTGAGCGGGGGGAACGTGTCGGCATGAGTGAAAAACCTGTGCCGGTTGTCGAGAAGCCATCCCCTGACCAACCGGGTAAAGTTCCTCTGCCTGCCGTCGATAAGACCTTCCCCGGGGGGGGGCTGTATGAAACGGCTCTGCGGCATTTTGATGCAGGTCGATATGAGCAGGCGCTGGATATTTTTAAGGAGTTGAATCGACAGAAACTTGATCCTGAAAACAAAGAAAAAGTCCTCATGCGGCTGGCTGATTGCTCCTATTATCTGGGAGAGAAAGGCGCTTATCGGCAATTTCTCGCTGCTGTTGATTATTATAAGGATATTCTGGGACGTTATACGGATCAGAGGGAAGGAAACCCCCTGGTCTATTACCGGTTGGCGCTGAGCTACGAGAAGCTAAAATTTTATTATGAAGCGCTGGGAATATTCGAGAAGCTAATAGCGAAATATCCGGATTCACCGTATGTGCAGGAGGCAACATTTAAAGCCGGTATGATGTTGCGGGAAACAAGGAAATTTGCAAAAGCAATAGAAAGACTCTCCGCGTATTTGAAAAAATATCCGGATGGGCAGTATGCCCGGGTCGCTGCCTTTAGTATCGGAGATTGTTATTACCAGATGCGTCAAAAAGATAATGCCGAGGCGTGGTATGCATACGTTCAAAAAAAATGGCCGACCTTCGGAGAGACACCGTTCAAAGATATTCCCCAAGATGCATCCCGCAATTTTGGCAATCACGCCCTCCAGATGCGAAGATTTGCCGATGCCGCCGATGCTTTTTCGCGGTATGTGAGTTTATATCCCGGTGACGAGAATAACAAAAATATGGTGTATACCCTGGCCGGTTCCTATATGGAGATGAATCAGTTCGATGCGGCGGTAAAACTTTTCAGTCATGTGATTGAACGATATCCGGGAAGCAAAGAGGCCCAGGAGGCGGTTTTCATGTTGGCCACGATCGGCGTTACCAACCCGGGCATGAAATTCCCCTCCTTCATGGCAGGAATAAACAATTATTATGATCCAATCACGACCTACGACGGCCTTTTGGCAAAATCTCCGACGGGGAATTTAGCGGAGAGGCTGCTTTTTCAGAAAGCCCTTGCATTAGAGACCTATGGCAAGAACAAGGAGGCCTTTGACACTTATGTTCTGCTGTTAAAGCAGTTTCCCCGCGGCAAATACCAAGATGAGGGCAGGAAAAATCTGGCGCGAAATGTGACGCTGCTCATCGACAAATATTATGAAACCGGCGATGACGTAGCGGTTGCAGATATTTATTTCAGGGTATTTGCCGCCGGCTTAATGAAAAATGGCGATCCTGAGGTACTATGGAAAAGTGGGACGAGTTTGAAAAAGATAGGTCTCTATGACGAAGCGACCATTGCCTTTAGCGATATGGCAAAATCGCCGCGCGATATTCGTGAAGAAACAAAGTTGTTGCTCATGTTGGCGGATTTAGACCGACTGCGGGGGAAGGAAAATGATGCTGAAGAAAAATTGTTGGGCCTGTTGAAAAAATCGGCGAAGGATGTCGAAGGATTGAAGGGCATAAAACTGTTCCTGGCCGATATTTACTATCGGAAGAAACTCTACGAAAAAGCTATTCCCCTTTATGCGGAGGCGCTTGGTTCCGGAAAAGATGCGACAGGGGGGACCGCGCTTGACTATCTGAACTATGCCACTGCCTTGAGCGTGAAGAATATGGCTGTTCCTGCCGTGGCCAATTATCAGATGGCCATTAAGGATTACAATAGCAATCGGCAACAATATTCTCCGGATGTCGCCGCAAAAGCTTACCTGGGGTTAGGGGATTCCTTGTATCAGGGGAAAAAGTATCAGGAAGGATTGCCCATGTATCAGCAGGCCTTTACCGTGGCCCGGGAACAGAATTACAAGTGGTGGTCCCTTTACCATGTTGGGCAGGGATATATGAAACTCAATAATACGACCATGGCGGAGGCCAGTTTCAATCAATTGAAAGAAAACGGCAAAGGGGGATTTTGGGAGAAAGTGCCGGACTATTGGCTTGAAGACAGCAAGTGGTATGATAAAAATATCAGGTATCTGAAATGAATGACTTGCTATTTCTCCAGAAATCATTCGATCATTTCAACCAGGCAACGGCCGATCTGCAACGGGCCTACGCAAGTCTTGAGGAAAAATTTGAAAACATCAACAGGGAGTTGGCGGAAAAGAACGCTGAACTTACGAAGACGATCGCGGAAAAAGAGGACATGAAAAATTATCTCCAGAACATTCTGGAGAGC
>CAZTLA010000225.1:0-4682 GCA_964614365.1 uncultured Syntrophales bacterium
GCTGAATAACGATCGAAGCCCCGGTGGGCCCCGCCATATTTTCCAGTCCCACGGCAATACCGAAACCCTGGATGATGCTCAGAATCACGGTGCCATACCGCGTGTACTGGGTGATTTTTCTTCTCCCCGCTTCACCTTCCTTGGAAAGTTTTTCCAGGTGGGGAATGGCAACCGTGAGCAACTGGAGAATGATCGAGGCGCTGATGTAAGGCATAATGCCCAACGCAAAAACAGACAGTTTGCTGAGCGCCCCGCCTGCAAACATGTCGAATAATCCCAAGAGCGATCCCTTCGCCTGCTCAAAAAAAGCAGCCAGCGCCACGGTGTCGATACCGGGAGTGGGAACGTGCGAGCCCACCCGGTAAACAAACAGCAGGAGAAAGGAGAAGATTATTCTCTTCTGGAGTTCCTGAACTTTTGAAATGTTTTTTAAGCCTTCTAACAAATCAGATACCCCTAAGAAACCGAACCGCCGGCAGCAGTAATTTTCTCCCGCGCGGCAGCACTGATGCTGCTTACTTTGATATTCAGGGGATAATCGAGACTTCCCTTACCCAAGATCTTGATACCGTCCCCCCTGCGTTTCACCAACCCACTTTTGAGGATCGCATCCTCGTCGACCAGCGTCCCCTGAGGGAATCTGCTCAACTGGCCCACATTCACAACGGCAAACTCTTTGCGGAAGTGGTTGCGAAATCCCCGTTTGGGCAGCCGCCTGGACAGGGGCATCTGCCCGCCCTCAAACCCGGCCCGAACCCCGCCGCCGGAACGGGCATTCTGTCCTTTGGCGCCCTTGCCCGACGTCCCTCCGTGCCCCGATCCGTTTCCACGGCCGACCCTCTTCCGTTTTTTCACCGCGCCGGCAGGAGGTTTTAATGTCCCTAAATTCATATGTCGCTCCCCTCAAGCTCTGTCACGGATACCAGATGGATAACCTTCCGAACCATCCCCCGTATTTCCGGCGTATCGTTCAGAAATACGGTCCTGTTCATTTTCCCAAGCCCAAGACCGCGCAAAACCCTCCTCTGCGCCTCCGGCCTTCCAATGTAGCTCTTCGACTGTGTTATCTTGAGTTTCTTATTCTTCGTCTTAGCCACTGCCTGCTCCTCATGTTCGAACCGTCCGACCTGCCGCAACTCATCCTCCGACGATCAAAGCCGATTCAACCCTCTTTCCCTCTGACCAGGGCAATCTCCGCCGGATTTCTCAACTGGGAAAGCCCTTCTATCGTTGCCTTCACCAGGTTATGCGGGTTGTGGGAACCGAGGCATTTCGTCAATATATTATGAACACCGGCAACCTCAAGCACCGCCCGGACTGCGCCTCCTGCGATAAGCCCCGTTCCTTCCGAAGCAGGCTTCAGGAGAACCTTTCCCGCCCCGTAATGCCCTATCACCTCATAGGGGATCGTCCTGTTGACGACGGCAACCTTCAGCATGTTTTTCTTCGCCTGTTCCATGCCCTTTCTGATTGCTTCCGGAACCTCATGGGCCTTGCCGAGACCGGCGCCTACCGAGCCGTTGCCATCGCCCACGACAACCACAGCGCTGAATCTAAATCTCCGTCCCCCCTTGACGACTTTCGCGGTCCTATTAATCGCAACCACTCGGTCAAGTACTTCCCTGTCTTTTGCATCCATCGTATTCAACGATCATCCCTTACGAAATAGGTTATTTACACACGTTAAAATTTGAGCCCGGATTCCCTCGCCGCCTCGGCAAGAGCCTTGACCCGCCCGTGATACAGGTATCTGCCCCGATCAAAAACGACCTCTGCCACACCCCTATCCTTCAATCTTTTTGATATCAATTTTCCCACTTCTTTTGCCGCATCAACCTTCTTCTTATCGCCAAGGCTGCCGGCCAGCTCTCCGCTCATGGTCGACGCTGCTGCCAAGGTTTTGCCCACATCATCCGCAATCGCCTGTACATAAATGTGCTTTGCGCTTCGGAACACGGAAAGGCGCGGCCGTGCTTCCGTGCCGGTCACTTTTCCCCTCACCCTTGCCTTACGCTTCGCCCTGATCTTTTCTATTTTCTTTGATGCCACGGTTCTCCCTCTTCACGTGCCGTACGGCAAACCTACGCACAGCGTTCCTCCTCCTCAAGGAGTACTCCAGGGGGAAGCCTGAATCAGGCCCCCACCGATTTACCGACCTTTCTCCGTATCCGTTCGCCCGCATACTTGATTCCTTTGCCCTTGTAAGGCTCAGGTTTCTTTAATCCCCGTATTTCCGCGGCAACTTTTCCCACCAGTTCCTTGTCGATTCCGGAAACAACGATGTTCACCTGCTTGTCAACCTTGACGGTGATACCCTTGGGAACCGTATACTCCACGGGACTCGAATACCCGAGGAGCAGCCTAACCGTATCATCCTTCGTCTCGGCGCGATACCCTACGCCTGATATCTCCAGCGTCCGTTCAAAACCCGTACTGACGCCGGTTACCATGTTCGCAAGCAGTGTCCTTATCAGACCGTGGTAAGACCGCTCCTTCCGCTCTTCAGAAAGCCGCTTCACCACCAGCGTCTTGTTGTCCGTACTCACCTCGACACCCTCCGGCAACGCCAGAGAAAGGCTGCCCTTGGGACCGTCAACTCTGATGATATTATTTTCCTGCTTCAGCTTCACGCCTACGGGAAATTCGATAGGTTTTTTGCCGATTCTTGACATAAATTAACTCTCCCAAACGGGGGTAAGGCATGAATAGCCGGCGCCTCGCTTTATCACCATATGTTACAGAGGATCTCACCGCCGACGCTCGTATCCCGCGCTTCACTGTCGGTCATCACTCCCCGCGAGGTGGAAATTATGGCAATACCGTAGCCGTTCAACACCTTGGGGATTTTCTCGCTCTTCACATAAATTCTTCTTCCCGGCTTGCTGATCCTTTTTATCCCCGTAATGACGGCCCGTTTCTGATCAGGATATTTCAGGTATATCCTCAGTGCCTGCCGCCCTTCGCTGTCTTTCTTTACATCATACCCGCTTATGTACCCTGACTTCTTCAGCACCCTCGCGATATTCAGATTAAGCTTGGACAGCATTACATCTACACTCTTGAAACGAACCCTGCTGGCATTTCTGATCCTGGTCAGCATATCCGCAATAGGATCGGTCATCCCCATACGCTACTCCTTAAATCACTCTGGTTACCAACTCGATTTTATAACTCCGGGAATCTCGCCTTTTAAGGCCAGCTTCCTCAGGCATATCCTGCACATGTCAAACTTCCGGTAATAGGCCCTCGGTCTCCCGCACAGGGGGCATCGATTGTATTCCCTCACCGGAAATTTATTTCCTCTCTGAGACTTCACAATTAAGGATTTTTTCGCCACACTCACTTCCTCCGTGGTCCCCGGCTATTACTTCTCTCACTCACGCCCCGGCGCCGAGCCCCGGGCCGTCCACTCGCTAACTTTTAAAGGGAACCCCCATGCGTCTGAGGAGCCGTCTTGCCTCTTCATCCGTTCTGGCGGACGTCACAATAACAATGTTCATCCCCCGCACCTTGTCAATCTTATCATACTCTATCTCAGGAAAGATGATCTGCTCTTGCAACCCCAGAGCAAAATTACCCCTCCCGTCAAAAGAATCCGGGGAAATCCCCCGGAAATCCCTGATTCGGGGAATATCAATATTTACCAGCCGGTCGAAAAACTCATACATCCTCTCTCTTCTTAAGGTTACGCAGCATCCGATGGGCATACCCTGGCGAAGTTTAAAGGTTGCAATAGACTTTCTTGCTTTTTTTATAACAGGCTTCTGTCCGGTAATCAGGGAAAGTTCTTCCACCGCATTATCAAGGATCTTTACGTTTTGAATCGCTTCTCCGAGGCCCATATTGACGACAATCTTCTCCATCCTCGGAGCCTGCATCGGGTTCCTGTAACCAAATTCTTTGATCAGGGCGGGAACCACCTCTTTTTTATAATACTCTTTTAGTCTTGCCATCTCTCCCCCGGACTAAGCATCCAATATCTCTTTACATTTATTGCAGACACGCATCTTCTTGCCGTCATCCAGGATCTTATATCCTACCCTGACGCCGGCATTGCACTTGCCGCACAAAAACATCACATTCGATACGTGCATGGATGCTTCCTTCTCTACAATGCCGCCCTTGCCTTTGGCATCGGGCTTGCGGTGCCGCTTCACCAGGTTGATCTTTTCCACGACCACCCTGTCCTTGTCAGCAATGGTTTTCAGTATCTTACCGGTTTTCTCCTTTTCCCTGCCGGCAACCACCTTCACCATATCGCCCTTCTTCAATAGCATCTCTTTGCCTCTTCCTTTATTCCTTCAATGCTCAGACTTCCGTCCCCGTTAACCTCACCGGCACGCGATCCATCCCTTACAAAACCTCAGGGGCCAGAGAGATGATCTTCATGAACTGCTTTGCCCTCAATTCGCGTGCTACGGGACCAAATATCCTTGTTCCCACGGGCTCCATCTGATTCGAAATCAGTACGGCCGAGTTATCGTCGAATTTCAGGTAAGAACCGTCCGGTCTCCTGACTTCCTTGACCGTCCGCACAATAACAGCCTTCATGACATCCCCCTTTTTAACCTTTGAATTGGGGATGGCTTCTTTGACGGCTACAACGATGACATCACCGAGGCTGGCATACCTTCTTTTGGAACCGCCTAAAACCTTGATGCATGCGACTTTCTTTGCACCCG
>CAZTLA010000226.1:0-4640 GCA_964614365.1 uncultured Syntrophales bacterium
TTGGCGTCAGCCTGGAGGTGGCCGCCGGGGAAACCGTCGCCATTCTTGGCGCGAATGGCGCCGGGAAGACGACCCTGCTGAACACCATCGCCGGCGCGCTGGCCCCACGCCGGGGGAAGATCATCTATCGGGGCGATCCCGTTTCCGGTTCGCCGGCCTACCGGCTCTGCCGCCGGGGCATTTCGATGGTGCCCGAGGGCCGGAAGATTTTTCCCAGCCTGACGGTTGAAGAAAATCTGGAGGTCGGCGCTTACTCCGGGAGGCGCGGCCCGTGGCAGAGAGAAGCCATCTTCGATTTGTTTCCCGTCCTGCGCGACCGGGCGCGGGCGCCAGGCACGGAACTTTCCGGCGGCGAACAGCAAATGCTGGCGATCGGGCGGGCGCTGATGAACAACCCCAGCCTGATCTTGATGGACGAGATTTCGCTCGGACTGGCGCCCCTGATCGTTCAGGAGTTGTATAAAGTCGTGCGAGCAGTGGCCGAAGCGGGCACCACTGTCATTTTAGTCGAGCAGGATGTGACCCGCGGCCTCAAAGCCGCCGACCGGGTCTATTGCCTGCTCGAGGGGAGAGTCAGCCTGATGGGCCAACCCGCCGAGTTGGGCGCGGCCCAAATCTCTCAGGCCTATTTCGGAGTCTGAACATGCTGTGGGTGAACATCGTCGCGCAGGGAATTCTGCTGGGGGGGCTGTACGCGCTCTATGGCACCGGGCTGTCGCTGATTTTTGGCGTGATGCGGCTGGTGAACCTGACGCACGGCGACATGATTATGGTGGCCGCCTACTTGGCCCTGCTTGCCGGGCAGTTCCTCGGCTTGTCTCCCTGGCTGAGTTTACTGCTCGTCGTGCCAGCGCTCTTTGTGATCGGAGTCTTGTTGCAACGCGGTTTGCTCAATGCGACTCTCGGCAAAGGCGTACTGCCGCCGCTCATCATCACTTTCGGGCTTTCGGTGATTACTCAGAACGTGTTGCAACTGGGCTTCACGGCGGATACGCAGGGGCTGGACGCCGGCCCAATCGAGGCCGCAGGCCTCGAGGTAACAAAGGGAGTGACGTTTGGCGTCCTGCCGCTGATCACCTTCGCCGTAGCGGTGCTGGTGCTGGCCGGACTGCAATTGTTTCTCAATCGCACGAAGTTGGGCCGCGCCTTCCGGGCCACCTCCGATGATCCCACTACAGCCGAATTAATGGGCATTAATAGCCGCCAGGTTTATGGCCTGGCCATGGGGCTGTCGCTGGCAATTGTGGCTGTGGCCGGCGTGCTTCTGGGGGTTCGCACAACGTTCGCGCCTTCCGATGGCCCCGCCCGGCTGATCTATGCTTTTGAAACGGTGATCATCGGCGGGCTGGGGAGTCTGTGGGGAACGCTCGCCGGAGGCATTATCCTGGGAGTGGCTCAAACCGTGGGCGCTCAACTAAACCCGGCCTGGTTTCAACTGGCCGGGCATTTGGTCACTTTGGCGTTGCTGGCTTTCAGACCCACCGGCCTGTTCGCTCGCACGCGCGATGCCGGGTGAGCAGTGGGAGCACTGATGCCAAAGGCTGAGTCGCCGCAATTCGGCAGTCGTCTCAGGTTGCGCCGGATGCCGTCGAGCGGGCTGGCAGTCGGGAGCGTTCTGCTCCTGGCGATTCTGATTTCCCTGCCGTGGTGGGGCAATCCGGCTCAGATGCGCACCATCGTCGAGTTCATCACCTTCCTGGCGCTGGCGCAGATGTGGAATCTGCTGGCGGGTTATGGCGGGATGGTGTCGTTCGGGCAACAGGCCTGGATCGGCCTCGGCGGTTATACCCTGATCGTCCTGGCGGACGATTTACACCTGAATATGTTTCTGGCCGTAATCGCCGGGGGCGTCGTGGCGGCTCTCGTCGCGCTACCGACGGCTTTCCTTGCCTTTCGCCTGCGTGGCGGATATTTTGCCATCGGGACCTGGGTGATCGCCGAAGTCTTTCGGCTGTTGGTGGCCAGTTCCACCGAATGGCTGAAAGGGGGACTTGGCCGCTCGCTGACGGCGGCTGGACTGATAGCCCGCCCCCTGCGTGAGCAATACACCTACTGGCTGGCGGTCGCCATTGGGGCCGGGTCAATCGCGCTGGTCTATTACCTGGTGCGTTCCCGTGTCGGGCTGGGCCTGACCGCCATTCGAGACTCGGAAACTGCGGCCATGAGCGTCGGCGTAAAAATCACGCGCATCAAGTTGCTGGTCTTCATTACCGCCGCCTTCGGCACCGGCGTGGTCGGCGGACTCATTTACTTGAACGCGCTCCGGATCACGCCCCAGGCTTCCTTCAACATTCAGTGGTCGGCCTTCATGGCGTTCATCGTCGTCATCGGCGGCCTGGGAACGATCGAAGGCCCCATCCTCGGCGCGATCATCTTTTTCGCCCTCAGGCATTACCTGTCCAGTTTTGGGCCGTGGTCGCTCATTCTTCTCGGAAGCATCGCGGTGATGATGACGCTCGTCGCTCCGGAGGGTTTGTGGGGAATCCTGCACCGCCGCTTCAGGGTTGAGCTTTTCGCCGTCCGCCGACGGCTTCCCGCTCCGCCGGCTCCCGGTCAATCGGCGACGGCGGAAGGGAAATCCGCCAGCGACGCTGCTTTGGCCGAAAAACAGCCCTGAATCGGATTAAGGGACGGGACTCCGGCTCAAAGCCAAAGAAAGACCAAAGAGTGCTCGGCTATATTACAAAAAAAGGTTAGAATAGTCGAAATAACCATGTAGTTGGTGGGTTATCCCCGCCTGGAGTATTCAGTCCATGTCAACAGATACTTTTGTTTCAGAATTGGTTGCTTCTCATTCCGAGCCACGCCCCTACTCCACTCTCGGTGACGAGTTCCAGCCGTTCGATCTGCACAACCCATTTCCCTTTTACGACCGCGCGCGGCTTGAAGAGCCGATCTTCTACAATCCCGAATTGGGATATTGGGTGGTTTCGCGCTTTGATGACGTCCACGCCATCTTCAAGGACCACGAAACATTTTCGGCGGAGATTGCCCAATCGCCATACAAGCCCTTTCCACCTGAAGCACAAGAGGTGTTCGACGCCGGCGGCTTCACGGCGGTATCCGGCCTCTCGGCGCGCGTGCCTCCCGACCACACCCGCCTGCGCGCTTTCGTCAATAAAGCCTTCACCCCGCAGCGCATTCGAAAAATGCAGCCGCGCGTCCGCGAGTTGGCGATCCGGCTGATTGAAGGTTTCAGACACAGGGGCCGGGTGGACATCGTGCAGGAGTTGTACTTCGAATTTCCGGCCTTCGTCATCTTCATGCTTCTCGGCGTCCCCGACGAAGATGTGCAGAGTGTGAAGAACTGGGCCGGCAGCCGCCTGCTGTTGACGTGGGGCCACTTGTCGGTTGAGGAACAGGTCAAACACGCCCACAACATGGTGAAGTATTGGAACTACTGCAAGCAGCTGGTGGAGAAGCGCTTCGTCCAGGTGACCGACGACCTGGTCAGCGACTTGGCGCGGATTTATCAAGAAGGCGACCAGTCCATCACCCAGCATGAGATTGCCTCTATCTGCTACAGCCAACTCACGGCGGGGCACGAGACCACGACGGGCCTGATGAGCCAGGGTACCCTCAACCTACTCACGCACCGCGACCAGTGGGAGGCGCTGGTCAAAGACCCGGCGCAGATTCCAAACGCGGTAGAGGAAGTGCTGCGCTTCGGCCCGCCGATTTTCACCTGGCGGCGCAAGGTGAAGCGGCCGGTGACCATCGGCGGCGTGGATTTGCCGGAGGGCGCGAACCTGCTGCTGCTGCTCGGCTCGGCGAACCGCGACGAAAACCGCTTCCAGGACGGCAACTCACTCGACGTTTCCCGCCAGGATGCCCGGGAGCATCTCTCCTTCGGGCTGGGGATACACTACTGCCTGGGCGCGCCGCTGGCGCGGCAAGAGGCCATTATCCTGCTAGAGGAACTCACCCGCCGCCTGCCCAGCCTCAGGCTGGTGGAAGGCCAGCCAATTGAATATTTGCCCAACACGTCCTTTCGCGGGCCACGGCATTTGCTGGTGGAGTGGGACGTCGAGTAAGCCTAGCTCATCATTCCATATGACTGACCTGGTCACCACCCTCCGAATCCAACAAGGGGTGGCTTCGCCGCGGGGCCTGCCCTGAGCCTGGCGCAGGGGCGCCTCGCAGTGACACGCTTTCGTCAGGTGCTGATCATTAATTGCGGAGGTGGACCGTGTCTGTCAAGATAGCTGATATCAAGCAAATTGTCGCCGAGGCGGGCCAAATGGCCTTGTTCTACTATGGGAAAGTCTCCAAATCGGTCAAGGCCGATTTAAGCGTCGTCACCGAGGCCGATGCGGCGGTCGAAAACTTTCTCCGATTGGCGCTCACCGCGCTCGCGCCGAAGTACGGCTATATCGGCGAGGAAACCGAGGAGTCGCGGCCCCCAGCGTCAGGGGAAGACCACGCCTGGGTGGTGGACGCGCTGGACGGGAGCCGGGCATTTGTGGCGCAGATGCCGCTTTGGACACCGGCCGTGTGTTTAATGAAAGGCGGCCGCCCCGTTGCCGGGGCCGCCTTCAATCCCGTCACCGGCGAATTATTCTGGGCCGACGAAGACGGCCCGGCTTTTTGTAATGACCAGCCACTCCAGCCAAAGTTTTCGGCGACGCTGGAGCCGAACA
>CAZTLA010000227.1:0-4433 GCA_964614365.1 uncultured Syntrophales bacterium
TGGAGGCCTCCCAGGGCGGGGACGCGCTCTTGATCTGTGAAAAATACCAGGGACGCATTCACCTGATTCTGACGGACGTCATTATGCCGCTTATGAATGCCCCTCAGCTGGTAGAACGTCTCGAACAGGTGAGACAAGATTTTAAGGTTCTCTATATGTCCGGATATACGGATAATGCCATCCTCAGCGAAGGCATCCTGGATGAAGGGGTAAATTTCATCCAGAAACCCTTTAGTCTGAATAAGTTGGCGCAGAAGATCAGGGAAGTCCTCAGTGGTGATTAACAGGCTGTCTATTGTTCTTGTTCCGGGTTCGCTTGCGGCGCCGCGCCGTGTGAGTAGATGAGGAGCTTTTCTCCCGGGACAAGTTGTTTCTTTCCGCTGCTGAGCCGGTTCCAGGCAATCAGGGCAGGCAACGGGACCTTGAAGCGGGCAGCCACAGAAGAAAGACTGTCCCCCTTTTTTACCGTGTACACCTGTTCCCCGCTTTCTGCCAGCCATTTCTTCAGGCACTTCTCATACCGGTCCTGAAACCCCTCCGTGGCGCCCACGGGTATCAGCAGGGTATGGCGCCCCGCCGGCAGAGAGTATCCCCGTATTTCGGGGTTCATATCCTTTATCACTTTGAAGTAGGTCTTCGCCGCTTCGGCCACGATTTGCAGGGGAACGCGCTGGGAACAGACGAGTTCCACACGATCCGGGGGAGGGGGAGACGGTTCTTTAAACGGCAGGAACCCATATCGCTCAGGTTTGGCGAATATCACCTTCGCGGCAATGATCCTGAATACGTAACGCTGCGTCTCCATGGGGAGATAGAGTTTATAGTAGTCGCTGACTTTCTGGAGCAGGATTTCCGTTTTCAGCCCCTCTTCCCCCATGTTATACGCCGCGGCCGCCAGCGTCCAGGAATGCAGCATTCCATAGAGCGACTTCAGGTAGCTGAGCGCGGCGGTTGTAGACGCGGCGATGTTTCTGCGTTCGTCTTTATCCGGAGTGATCGTCAGTCCGTACCGTCCGCCCGTGGCCGCCATGAACTGCCAGAATCCCGTGGCGCCTTTGGGAGAGACGGCATAGTGCCTGAGAGAGCTTTCAATTATTGCTATATACTTCAGATCATCAGGCATGTTGTTGTCTTTGAGCTTTTTTTCTATCTGCGGCATATAGCGGCCGTATTGTCGGAGCAAGAGGATTACCTGGGGACGGTTCCAGAGGGTCAGCAGCATTTCCCGTTCCAGTCGCTCGCGAACTTCCGGATTATCCAAGGGGACGGCTTCTCCGCAGAAATCCAGGGGGGGCCCGGTCATGGCGTTCCCAGCGAGTTGGAGGAGATTTGCCGGGTCGGAAACATCGGCATTCGCATCCGGCGGCCATGCCGTCGCCGGAACGAGGAGGTAAAATGCCAATGCAATAATTCCGGTCAGACTTCTGATGCGCTGGTTTTTTGCCACGGGTTTCTTCTCCGGAGCGATCTTTATGGAAAGGTGGGATCGGTCAGTTCCCGGTCGATTTTATCGGCGTCGCCGTAATTGTATTCCACCAGTTTTTTGAGATGAAAAAAACTTTCCTCATTCATGACGGAGAAAGCAATAGCCGTTTCCGAGGGGGTGATTCTCCGCATTTGCCCCTCGATGTTCACCGTGACCGTGGGGTTCAGGGTAAGGGTTACGAGGCACTGCTCACCGGTCCGGAAATGCCGATCGGTGGTACAGAGGATACCGTTTAAGCTTATGTTCAGGGTATTGACATCAATTTTTTCTTCTCCCAGCGAAACGGTAGCCGTAAAACCGACAGGGACTCTTGTGCGTCTGCGCTTTTCTTTTTCCATGGAGGTATTCCCTTTCGATTTGTCGTTTTCGTTACTATAGAGAAAGAGAAACAATATGTAAATACTTTTTCGGTTTTCTCCCGTGAAACCCCTAAAAGGGGGTGATTTCCATGTTTTCCGGAGCGTCGATTGTCACCGTTGCCGCAAGAGACTTTTTCTGTCCCGCTTCCAGGTCAAAGATCCAGACCAGCGTGGAGGAATTTTCCGTCGTCGTTTCCGGCTCGTTTTTCAGCGTCACGCTGATCCGGTCATCGCCCGGTCGCGGGCGCGGTTCTTCGATCTGCACTCGTACGGGGGACGCGCGGGAATTGAGGACATCGATACGCCGTGTCCAGCGTATGATTTTTCTGCCTTCCCGGGCAGTGGCATCCGCTGCATTTTCATGCGCCAGCACCCGGGTTGCCCTGACAAAAGGGTCGGGGCCGAAATGCAGAACTTTTTCCCGGCCGGTGAAAGAATAATCATCCACCCCCGAAACGCTGCCCTCCAAGGTGAGAACGGATTTCCCGGGGAGAATGCTTTCTGTCCCGGGCGTATTGAGGGAAGCGCGGACGATTGCCTGGGGTGTTGAGGCGGGTTTGATGAGGTGCACGAAATCGGAAGACTGGAAGCGTTCCCCGAGCTTTACCAATTGCCGGGAACCGGAGGGCAAATTCTTCTTGCCCGTTTTCCACACCTGGGGAACAAGGTCATTTTTGTTGTCGGCAAGGGGCTTGATGATCCACTTGGGCGGCTCGGCGTTCGCGGCGTGCTTCGGAGCGGGATGGGTGGAAAGCGTGATATCCACGCCGTTCCAGTCCTGGCCTGAATTCTGCCATATCCGGGCCTCCGTGCCGAACAGGATCCTCTTCGCTCCCGGTTGCGCCTCCAGGCGGTATCGGGGGGTCCAGCCGCATTCCGACAGGAGGTAGGAATAGGTGAGAATGGTCTCCCCCATCCGTGGCCCGGAAAGAAGAAGGGTGACCTCCCCTGCCGTTTCCTTTGCATCCGCTGTGCGTTTGACTTCGTCCTGGAATTCCTTTATTTTTTTGTCGAGTCTGCCCAGTTCCGCTTCCCGGGAAAGTTTTTCCTGGGAAACTTTCTTGATGTTTTTGCCGATGACTGCCGCTGCGGCAGCGGCTTCCTGGATGGTTTTCACTTTTGCCTTGGTTTGTAATTGCCAGAACTGGAGCTGACTTTCAAGCGAATGGAGGGTGGCTTGCAGGGAATTCCTTTCCTCCCGGAGATTATCCGTTTGCCGCTGCAGATCCCCTATTTTCAGGTCGTCCCGGCGCACCGTTTGCCGGTATCGCAGGTCTTCAATTTTGAGGCGGGATTCCGACGGCAGCCGCGTGACGAGAGAATGGGGGTCGGCCTTTCCGGGGAGAAGAAAAAAGGCCTTCAGAAGATCCCCCTCCTCGGGCAGGAGAGGAACTTTTGAGACTTCGAGCACCTGTGCGGAGTCGGCGAAAATGGTTGCCTCCCGCGGTGCGGTCCGCGCCGTCCCCGGATGGAGACACAGCACAACGATAATCAGCGCCGTCAGCGGCCCTGCCGAACATTGCATTAATCCTTGCCTGGGCATTCTTTTACCCCCTGCACTGTATTTAAACCGTTTCTTCAGAGTGTCAAGCTGTTCCAGATTTGTTTGGCAATCTGGCGCGTTTTTTTCATCACTTCGGTTTCGTCGATGGTAAGAAGCTTGCGGTCCCGCATGACCTGCCGGCCGTTGATCAGGACGGTATTCACGTCTGCGCCGCCGGCGGAATAAACGATATGGGAATATTCGTTATACAGGGGAGTGAGGTGCGGTTGATCCACGTTGATGATGATGATATCCGCTTTCTTCCCCGGCTCAAGGGAACCGATTGTTTCGTTCATGCCCAGCGCCCGAGCGCCGGTGCTGGTCGCCATGCGGATAACCTCTTTTGCCGGCATGACGGTCGGATCGAGGCGTGCGACCTTGTGGAGTTTTGCCGCCGTATCCATCTCCTGGAAGAGGTCCAGGTTATTGTTGCTCGCGCAGCCGTCGGTTCCCAGCCCCACCGCCAGGCCTGCCGCCAGCATATCCACCACCGGTGCAACGCCGGAAGCGAGTTTCATATTGCTTTCAGGATTGTGGACGACCTTGCAGCCGTAGTCGCCGAACAGACGGAGATCCTCGTTGTCCAGGCACACGCAATGGAATGCGATCAATTTGTCATCCAGCAACCCTAAATCCTTGAGAACGAGGGTGGCCTTCTTCCCGAATTTTGTCAGGAGTTGCGACTGTTCGGCGCGGTTTTCCAGGAGATGGAGGGCGCAGGGAACGTCGTAGCTGCGGGCCAGGGATTTCACGCCTTTGAGCAGCGACGGTGAGCAGGTGTAGAGGGAGTGTGGTTCCACAACGATATTCACCAGCGGATCGCCTGCCCACGTTTCGATCAACCTCCGGGTATAGGCCAGACCTGTTTCAGGAGAGGGGCAGCAGGGAGACGGAAAATCGAAAAGCACCTCGCCCAAAAGACATCGCATGCCCGCCTGTTTTGCGGCCTTTGCCGTCTCCTCCTCGAAGATATACATGTCGCAAAAGGTGGTGGTCCCCGACCGGATCATTTCCGCACAGGCCAGGAGACTGCCCCAGTATGCCA
>CAZTLA010000228.1:0-4432 GCA_964614365.1 uncultured Syntrophales bacterium
CTAATCATTACAAGAGCTTACAATGACGAACCCGGTAACTGGTGTAGAAGAAAAGTATTACCGATGACCGGAAGCTGGTAAATCAGACCGATCCGGACTGCGCCATCATGCACAGTATTCAGGGCAGCCATGCCGGCTATAATGTGCAGGGTGTGGTAGATGATAAGCATGGGCTGATCGTACACACCGATGCAGTCAGCGAAACCAGCGATGTAAACCAGTTTGCCCGGCAGATTGAGCAGGCGAGCGAGCTTTTTGAAAAGCCCTGTGACGCAGCTTGTGCTGATGCCGGCTATGCTGATACCGATGAGCTTGAGAAGATTGATGCGCAGGGAATAAAAGTCATTGTTCCCTCTCAGCGACAGGCGTTGCACGAAGAAGAGGGTCCCTTCAGCAAGAGCCATTTTACCTATGATAAGGTCGCAAGATTATAAGGCTGCATAATGAGGAGATGAAGCAGAAGCTGGAGGCACAGTATCAAGAAGCCGCATCTCAGGAGATTTACGCCCGGAGAAAAACCCGATCGGAACATCCCTTTGGGCATATTAAACGTAACCTGAAAACCGATGCTTTTCTCTTGCGCGGTGAAGATGGTGTTCAAGCCGAGACCTCTCTGCTGGCAACCTGCTTCAATGTTGCACGCATGATTACGATCTTTGGAGTTGGTACCCTGATTGAAAAGCTGGCAGCATTGAGCATGCTTCCGGTTGCAGTCTGAGGCAACAGGGGGAGCGTCCCCCTGTGCACAAGAGGGTCAACAAGGCAGACAGAGCAAGATGGATAACAACCCTGACAGCGCCTGAATTTTTAACAGATTATATCTCGCGATGAGTTCCTAATATTTTTTTGTCAAAGAACGCTTACAGTGCAGCTTGCCCCCCCTATTACGACACAGTCTCTTATAGGCGAGGGTTGTTCAGTATCTTACCAAACGATCTTTCGTCTCATATTTTTGAAATGCTTGCCAAAAGCGTATCGCATTTCCCAATTGCTGCGAGTTGTTTTTGATAAGCTGTATGCAACTCATCGGAATCAAGAAAATGCCACTTTTGATGCCCGCCGGGCCTGCCATTCGATAGCCAGTACAGATGATTTGATAGTGGATATCGCTGAATTTGTTTTATATAATTCAATTTTAAGCCAGCTTGCAAGACAAGCATGCAGAGGGTTTTGGCCGTATATAAAAAAAGATGACAGCTCCAATAGGTAAAATGTGAAAAGGGCATGTTTCTGTAAAGCCCCAGTAACGCATCATCAGCATTCGGAACTTCCACTATAATTTGCCCATCATTTGCCAGTAGTTCACTTAACTCGCCCAGTATTAATTTTGGGTTAGGAATATGCTCGAGTACATGAAACATAGTTATCGTATCGTATTCTACTTGAATGTTTTTTGGAATTTCTGAAAGTTTCTGGAAAACAGTAAGGTTATGACTTTTATAATGATTGATCAATCTTCTTTCTGGTTCCACACCATGCAATGTTTTAGCCAACGCCTGAGACTTAAGGAGAAACCCGCCGGCTCCACATCCGAAATCCAATAACGTGCAGTTGGGCAATACAGCTTTGAGAAATTGGAAACGTCGTTCATCATCCCATGCCGTATCCCTAAGCCAGGCTTCAATATTCGGTATATCTTGACCATGCATCTCCGATTTTTCATAAAAGCCGTCGCTAATATGATCAAACGATGAAAGGAAAACAAGTCCGCAGGAGGTGCATTCAAGAATTCCCAATTCCGGACTGTCGCGTACACTTCCCGGCCTTTTTTTAAATCCTGTACCACCGCACAGATAGCATTTTTTTTCTTCTATCAGCATGCTTGCCCCTGCTCTCTCGTTCCTTACGAACCAGTCGGCACTCCCCAAAAATCACAGTAACTGCATAGCGGAATTTTATCTCTATCCCCAGCTAGATGATATTCTACCCATTCCTTTCTTTTTGATCCGTTCCAAATATCTACTAAAGGAGTTAATTTAGCGTCCCCAATAACCCCTAATGCTTTTGGATCAAATCTTACGCAAATCGAAACTTCACCAAATCTATTAATAGCCATATGGCTCAATATTTCTAGACATATCCCAACTTCAGGGATAGTTGGTGTTTTTTTGTATTTAAAGCTACCCATAGGATTATGTAATATCCTTGTAGCGATTATTCCGTCCAGCTTCTTCCATCTCGCTATATCAACGTCACCCATAATTCTATAGATCACAAGAGGTTTTTTTCTCCCTTTGATTGCTATGAACTTCTTAATCAGCTCGTATTGATCATCTCCTTCTGTGTCATTTTCTATAACAGATAAAGTTATCGTTTCTAAGTTATCGATAATCTGCTCGGCCTTGTCGACTATTAATTTTCCGTTGGTATTCAAAGACCTGATTTGCCCCTCGAAAAGTTTAAGCACTTCGCCTAATCTTGGATAAAGTAAAGGCTCCCCATTATTATGAAATTGAACTAGTGTTCTTTCCGGTAGTTGCCCCACTATTTTTTTTACTAGATCAAAATCCATGTCTCCGTAATTCATAGCTATATCAGGATACTCTTTGTCTATCTTTCTCCTGCCGCACATCCAGCAGTCCTTATTACATCTGCTGGTTAGTTCCAGATGGATACAATATAATCCATTAAAACATGTGCTCATTTTGACCTCCGCCCCTGGAATATTAAACAGTCTCCTAACATATTGGCATTAATCAGAGCATCATAGTCCCTTTCCACTTTTTGATAAAAATTATTTACGGCTTTTTCTGCCGAAGTATTTCCTTCTGTTGGTACCGGTGTTGATAAAGCTGAAACGGCAGAAGATTGGGGCTTATGATTTTGGTGCCACCAAATATGGTTGAAGAACGGGTACATTAAAAAGCTGGCAATGCTCCCATCGAAACCCGATTCACGACACAATAACTGGAGAGAATCTCTGGTAAAGTAGTGAATGTGCGCCTTATGGTAATAAAATTTTTGATAACCAGAATTTTTATAGATACTCAACAAAACATCGTTATGATTTGGCACTTCTATATATATTAGCCCATTTCCTCGTAATACATCAAAACACTTCTTTAAAAAAGATCGAGGAGAAATAACATGTTCCAAAACCTCAATGCTTACAATTATGTCATAATAATCAATAGGCAATTCCGCTTTTTCAAATGTTGTGTTAAATATCTTGGCCTTTCTATTATTCTTAAGCAAAAATCCAGCATCTATCATATTAGGTTCAATGCCATGACAAATTGCTACCCCAGCATTTGTAACCTTATTTAAAATTCCTCCGAAAGAACATCCAATTTCTAAAAATTTTGTTTTTCTTTTAAGATTTGAAGAAAATATTTGAAATTGCTTTTCATTTAACTCCTTGTATATCATCAAATGTTCAGAAGGCGGCACCTTCCCTTCAAGCTTTGCACCAAACTCATTTCGATAGTCTTCACTATAATAATTCTGCTTTTCCCAGAATTGAACATCAAGAATACCATGTCCAGTTTGCTGATGAACCCATAGGATAGCATCTCTACCATCTCTCAGTATGACTTCTTTATGCAAATAATCTTTGGGTAATGTATTACTAAAACCGACCCTTTCTAAAACTTTTTCATCAATAAACTTCACGCCGCCTCTCCTTAAAATGACCTATGACAGAACTTCAACAAGTTCAATCAAAGTTCCTTCCGGCGCCCTGCAAAAAGTAACTTTCGCATAACCGTCTGGCGATAATTGCGGAGGTGAATTAAATTTTATTCCCTTATCCTTCAGCCTTTCATACTCAAAATCCAAATCATCTACAGTAAACGCTATATGGGAAATTCCGACTTCGTAGATTTCACGCATCTTTTGTTCCACGAGATGCGAGTGATATTTCAATAGTTCTATCATCTGACCAGATGGGGAAGCCATCTTAACTGTTACAACCTTAATATTACGTAGCGATAAAATAGTATCAATATAATCTCCTGCTTCTTCCAGCCGTCCTGCAATACCAAACCCGAGAAGATTACGATAAAAATGCAGGGATGCTTCTAAGTCAATAACTACTATACCTGTGTGGCGAATGTCCTTGATCATTCTATATTATATCCCACTGCTGTCCCAACGTTGATTTTTGATAGCACCCTAACTTCATGAAACGTGGTCGTATTTGACGTAAAATGCCATTTATCGATTTGAAATTTATTTCCCGGCTGTGCCAGTCTCCCTCATCAATGAATGAGGAGGCAGCGCATGAATTCCGGGAAAACGATCTTTGCCCAGTTGATGGACTTTGTCCCCACATACGAGTTCCGAAAATGCGTCGAT
This sequence comes from uncultured Syntrophales bacterium, assembly GCA_964614365.1. Taxonomy (GTDB): domain Bacteria; phylum Desulfobacterota; class Syntrophia; order Syntrophales; family JACQWR01; genus JACQWR01. The sequence continues at coordinate 4,297 of CAZTLA010000228.1, forward strand.
CGATACAACGGCAATCACAAGGTGATCAGCTTTTCCTGCTGGGACCAGTACCTCTGCATGGCCTTCGCACAGCTTACTTATCGCGAAAGCCTCAGAGATATACAGGTCTGCCTGCGGGCAACCCAGTCCAAACTTT
>CAZTLA010000229.1:0-4316 GCA_964614365.1 uncultured Syntrophales bacterium
CCTTGGCGATTGCCGGGATGAAAAAAGGACGATGGTCTATTATGAATCACCCAACAGGCTTGTTGCCGCGTTGGACGATATACGGGAAATCCTTGCTGATCCCGATGTTGTCGTGGTGAGGGAAATGACGAAGGTTTTCGAGGAGGTGCTCCGGGGCTCTGCGGGCGAGGTGATCGCCGCGCTTGCGGGAAGAACCGTGAAGGGTGAGATCACCATGATTGTCGCCGGGTGCGGCAAAGCGGCCCCGCCGGTGGTGGACGGCGATGAGCTTGCCGGGCGCATCTCGATCCTGCTCAAAGAAACCGATCTCTCCCGTCGCGATATCGCCGACCGTATCGCCGCGGAAACAGGCCTCCCCCGGCAGAAGGTGTACCGGGAGGTGATTAAGAAAGAGGCGGATATTGAAAGAAGCTAATAAGAATTCCGTTCGAACCCCGAAAACAAAATCCAGGGGCATAGCGTCTTGGCCTGAATCGGAACGCCCGCGCGAACTCGTGTTGGAGAAGGGACCCGAATCTGTTTCCGATGCCGGGCTGGTTGCCATACTCCTCAGAACCGGAATAAAGGGTAAAGATGCCGTCACGCTGAGTCGGGAACTCCTCCATCACTTCGGAGGGTTGAGAGGTCTTCTGAACGCAGATAAAAATGATCTCAGGGAAATCAAAGGATTGGGAGCGGCAAAGATTTCTCAATTGCGTGCGGCGGCAGAGATTGCAAAAAGGCAGGTGAAGGAAAAACTAATCGGGAAGACCGTTATTAAAGGACCTGAAGACGTTGTCGAATATCTTGCCCTAAGTATGGCGGATCTGCGGGAAGAGGTATTTAAGGTCATCTATCTCAACAAAGCCAACGTCATTATAGCCATTGAAGATTTATTCAAGGGCACTGTTGATCAGTCGGCAGTATACCCACGGGAGATTATCAAGAAGGCGTTTGAGTTGAATGCCTCCGGGCTTATCTTTGTACACAATCACCCGGCCGGTGATTTGAAACCAAGCCGCCATGACCTGTCCTTAAATGAACGGCTGTACAAGGCATGCCTTGCCGTGGATTTGACGCCTCTGGATCACCTGATTATCAGCCCGGCAGGTTATATTTCTCTCAAAGAACAAAATATTTTTCCTCGGTAAAATTTAGATTATCAACACTAAATATGATGATAAACTATAAATTAAAGTATTTCTTGACATTATCTTCCTTGAAGTTTACATTCCCGACATCGAACCACGATTAACGGGATATATGCGTTAACGAAATTATTTTCTGATAGAAAAACGCAGAAAATAATTTCTAACTTACTAAAATCCGGAGCAACCATGAGCAAAGTCAGTTTGAACATATTAACGGCCCATCTCTGGGAATCGGCCAACATTCTCAGGGGAAGCATTGATGCCGCGGACTATAAGAATTACATCTTCGGCATGCTGTTTCTGAAACGCATATCCGATGTTTTTGAAGAGGAAGGCGAGCGGATCGAGAAGGAGACGGGCGACAAGAAATTAGCCTGGGATGAACCTGACGAGCACGAGTTTAACGTACCGGAAAAGGCCAGATGGGGATTCATTCAATCCCGTACGCAGAACCTGGGTGAGCTGCTCAATAAAGCGAACGAGGCCTTGGAAGAGGCAAACCCTGCAACCCTGGAAGGGGTGCTCGCCGTCACCGATTTCAACGACAAGGATCGGCTGCCTGATGTCATTCTTTCGAAGCTGATAGCGCACTTTTCCACGATACGCCTTCGCAATGAGGATTTGAGCGAGCCCGATATATTGGGCCGCGCCTATGAATACCTGATAGCCCAATTCGCCGACGACGCCGGTAAAAAAGGAGGCGAGTTCTATACGCCGAAAGAGGTGGTTACCCTGCTTGTTGACATCCTCGATCCAAGCGAGAAGATGCGCATCTGCGATCCCGCGTGCGGCTCCGGGGGCATGCTGATCCAGTCTTTTTACCATCTTCGCGAAAAGGGGCAAAATCCCAAAAACATCTCGCTCTTCGGTGAGGAACGAAATATCGGAACCTGGGCCATCGGTAAGATGAATATGCTGCTCCATGGAGTGACCAACCCGCGACTGGAAAAAGGCGATACGCTGAGAGCGCCCAAGCTGTTGGAAAAAGACGGGAGGCTCATGACCTTCGACATCGTTATCGCCAATCCCCCTTTTTCTCTCAAGAACTGGGGCTATGAAGAAGCGCAGCACGATCCCTATCGGCGCTTTCGCTACGGCATCCCTCCGAAGGGTTACGGCGATTATGCCTTCGTCCAGCATATGATTGCGACACTGAACGCGAAAGGACGCGCCGGTGTCGTTCTGCCCCACGGCATTCTCTTCCGTGGAGGGGCAGAAGGAAAAATAAGGAAAGGCATCCTGGAGGACGATTTGCTTGAGGCCGTCATTGGACTGCCCCCAAACCTGTTTTTCGGCGCGAGTATTCCTGCCTGCCTCTTCATCGTCAACAAGGATAAGCCGAAGGAGCAAAGAGGCAAGGTTTTCCTTCTCTACGGCGCTAGCGACTTTCTGGAAGGAAAACGGCAGAATAAACTGCGGACGGAAGATATCCGGAAGATCATGGCGGCGTACCGGGAATATCGCACCGTGGAAAAATATTGCCGGCCCGTGCCCCTCGATGAAATCAGGGCGAACGATTATAACCTGAACATCACCCGCTACATTGATGTCTCCGAGGAAGAGGAAGCCATTGACGTTCAGAAGGTCCTTGATGAGCTTAAGGCATTGAAAGAAGAACGATCAATCGTTGAAAATAAAATGAACGCATTCTTAAAAGAACTGGGATACCGGATCTAAATGTTTAACGACCGGAAAGCAGTTGACAACATCCTCAGCGCCCTGGGCGAACAATTAGAGCAGCTTGCCGGCGAGGCAATCGAGATTCTGGTTTGCGGAGGCTCGGCCTTGAACGTCGTGGGGTTGATTCAGCGGACCACGAAGGATGTGGACGTCCTCGCTTATATCAACCGAACTGGTACCGGGGATATTCTGTTCATCAAGGCAGACCCTTTGCATCCCGAACTGATCGCAGCCGCAAAGAAAGTGGCGCGGGATTTCAATTTGCCGGAAACATGGTTGAACGCCGGTCCCGCCTCGACAGTTGATTTCGGCCTGCCCGATGGATTGATGGCAAGGGTGCTGACGAGACGATACGGGCAAAAGCTGATCATTCATTTTCTCGGACGATACGACCAGATCCATTTTAAGCTCTATGCCGTGGCCGATCAGGGCGCCGGCAAACATCTGGACGATCTCATGGCCTTGAATCCCACCGCAGAGGAATTGGAAAAAGCGGCGCGATGGAGCATGACCCACGACGTTTCGGCGGGTTTTAAACAGGGCATGAAGGATGTCCTGACGCAGATGGGATATGGGAATGTCGCAAAAAAACTTTAAGAACATATTCCTGGAACACATTCTCTCCTTTCTCTGGCGCCAGTGGTCGGCGCTGGGAGTTCTCGGAGAATCCAGATCGGAAGATCCCTGGGCCGTTGATCCGGAGGCGTTGCTCATCTTTACCCTGGAGATGTGCCGTTACGAACCGCGGCTTTTCGATGAGGTCATGGACTGGCTGGTTGTGAACGGGCCTCGGATTGATCTTCAGAGACTGCGAGGGATTCTGCGGGAAAAGTGCGAAACAAGCAAGCGGTTGACCGGGGCGGCGGCGGCCTGGCTCGCGAAGGAGAGCAACGAGAGAAAGTGGAAAAACGTCGCCGGTTCCTGCAAGCCGGCGTCGGACGTGCACAACGATCATGCCGAGTCTCTTTTTTTTGAAAAGGACGGGCATCCCTATCCGGCCTCGAAAAATGCTGACCCGGTATTTCTTTCCTGCGGATTTTTCCGCGAACCATTGAATCTCCGCCGCCTGACGCGGGAAGTGCCTGTCACATCGCATCTCACGATCCGTTTCCTGCTGCGCGCCCTGTTCGGCGTCGGCTCCCGGGCGGAGTGCCTGCTCTATCTCCTGACGCACGACGGCGGGCACCCGGCTGAAGTCGCAAAGGCTATCGGTCTTTCCCTGCGGGGAACCCAGGACATCCTGATTGATCTCTCCCGGTCAGGCATCGTGCTGACGCGCATCAAGGGGAAGAGAAAAATAGAATACTGGCTTTCCCAGGAACGGTGGTGGGAATTTCTTTCCCGGGGAAGTCTTGCAGAAATCAAGCGGCCCGTATGGATCGACTGGATAGCGCTCTTTTCGGCGCTGTCGGGGGTCTGGTCGGCGCTGACCGAGACGGGCAGGGAAGAATTGAGCGATTATATGAGAAGCTCACGGCTTCGGGATTCCCTGGAGCTGGTAAGCGC
>CAZTLA010000230.1:0-4310 GCA_964614365.1 uncultured Syntrophales bacterium
GAAGGGGCACCAACCTGACCTTGGCCGATTACTGGAGGTGGTTCGTGGTGCACATCTGGGTGGAGAGTGTCTTTGAGTTCTTCGGCGTCGCCGCAATTGCCGTACTGCTGGTTGCCATGGGACTCGTTACCGCCAGGGCGGCTATCGTAATCGCTTACTTTACTGCGGCCATCACGTTCATTTCGGGAATCGTGGGAACGGCGCATCATTATTTCTGGTTCGGCGGACCATCCTTTTGGCTGGGGTGGGGGGCCTTATTCTCCTCTATGGAACCCGTCCCGCTGATGGGGCTCGTTGTGCGGGGCATGATGGAGTATAAAGCGGTACGCGCCGAGGGCAAAGATTTTGCCTACAAGTGGCCCCTGTATTTTCTCGTCGCATCTTCGTTCTGGAACTTCCTGGGCGCGGGCGTTTTCGGCTTCCTGATCAATCTTCCCATTGTCAACTACTACGAGCACGGGACGTACCTGACCATGAACCACGGCCATACGGCCCTCTTCGGGACCTACGGCATGCTTTCGATCTCGCTCCTCTTATTTTCCTGGCGGGGGTTGGTGAAGAAGGAGCATTGGAACGACGACATTCTGAAGCTTTCCTTCTTCGGGTTAAACGGCGGACTCGCCCTCATGGCTTTTGCGACGCTGTTCCCGATCGGCGTCCTCCAGGCCTGGGTCTCCTTTAAGCAAGGTCTCTGGGTCGCCCGCGATGCGTCCTTTTTCGAGAGGGGGATCGTTTTACTGTTGGGTAATTTCCGGGTTGTTCCGGACCTGATTATTATCGTCCTTGGGGTTTTGCCCCTGGCCTACTTCCTGTTTACGACCTATCCGCGGCTGAAAGCGGTCGATATCAAGGACGGGGAGTCGGTGTGGGATAGATTGGGAATTCAACTGTAATCGGCGGAAAGAGCAGTGGCCGGATTCTCATGGTCCGGCCACTGCCGCACCCGTGTTTCGACTTCTTTCCAGAAACGACCGTTTGCTTATCCGTTAGCAAACGGTCGTTTTTCCTTGACCTGCAACCGACTTGCCTTTACACTGCCCAAACAGAAAAATAAATACCACTAAAACAAAAAAACGACCTCGCAACAAGAGAAGCTCGTTGCCCACAGAGAGGAACGATTCACTTCTTGCGAAGTCGTCAGGAAAGGAGCTTGGTTTCAAATGACATTTGACGATAACCGACAATTCATAGAGGCCTTGGACAAGAGTGGAGACGTTGTCCGCATTAAAGATACCGTTGACTGGGACCTGGAGGTAGGGGCGATCGTTCGCAGGACCTCTGAAATGCAGCAACAGGCACCGTTTTTTGAGAAGATCAAGGATTATCCGGACGGCTATCGCATCTTCGGAGAACCCCTGGGAACCCACCGGCGTCTGGCCGTGGCCTTGGGATTGTCTGCCGATACGCCCTATCGGGAAATCAGAACGGAGTATGAACGCCGCATGGCGACCCTCGTCAAGCCCGTCGTGGTCAAGGATGCACCCTGTAAAGAGAACATTGTGCGGGGAGATGCGGTAGACCTCTTCGAGTTGCCCGCCCCCATGATTCATGAAGGCGACGGCGGGCGGTACATCGGGACCTGGCACGCCGTTATCTGCAAGGACCCGGAGCGGGATTGGACCAATTGGGGCATGTACCGGCTGATGATCGGGAATGTAAACCACTTGACGGGTCTTTGCGAGCCGTACAGCCATCAATATGACATCTTTCAACGGATATATGCGTCGAAGAAACGGAGCATGCCGGTGGCCATTGCCATCGGCATGGATCCGATCTGTTCGATGATGAGCGGATCACGCTCGGTGGGGCGGCGCAGTGAAGTGGAATTCGCCGGGGCGGTAAGAGAGAAACCGGTGGAACTGGTGAAATGCGAAACCAACGACCTGTTGGTGCCCGCCCACACTGAAATCGTGCTCGAGGGGGAAATGCTGCTGGGTGAGTCCATGATTGAGGGACCCTTCGGCGAATACACCGGCTATCGTTCCGATCCCCGCGGCCCGCGGCCCGTGTACCGCATCGACGCGATCACCTATCGAACTAATCCCATTCTTACCGTGAGCTGTATGGGTCTGCCGGTGACGGGTGATACCGTCGTGAGAAGCCTGGATTATGAACTTCTCATGAAACGGGTTCTGAAAATGAACGGCATCCGGTTCACCGATGTCCACGTTCCCCTGGAATCGGCAACCATGATGGCGATCGTGGGCGTCAAGCCGGCCTACAAGGGCATGGCCAATCAGATCGGCTACGCATTCGCCGCTGCCCAAATGGGGGTATATAAGGTGATCGTCGTGGAGGATGATGTGGATGTGTTCAATAGGACGGAGGTGCTTCACGCCCTGGCGTCAAAATGTCATCCGATACGGGGAATACGGCTGTACGATGAAACGATAGAGCCTTCCTCGTTGAACCCCTTCAGCAGTCCGGAGGAACGAAAATGGCACTTGGGGGCAAAGGCGATATTTGATTGCACGTGGCCGCTGGAATGGGAAGGGGCGACTCCGGGGCGGGTTTCCTTCAATGAAATGTATCCCCCGGAGGTAAAAGCGCGAGTGATACAGAACTGGAAGCATTACGGCTTCGATTAATCCGGATGAAAAGGGAGAACGAAAATGAGCAAAGAATATGACACTTTCCTCTTGAATAACGACGAGCTGCCTGACGGTCGGGAGTGCCGCATTATTATCAGGGACCTGACTGCCGGCAAGCGCAAATATAATTCATTCCCGGTGAAAGCGCTGGTATCGAACTCCGCAGAGCAGCTGCCGGACGGAAACACCCTGTGGGTGAGAACCGAACTGGGTCACTTATACAGTAAAGAACCCTGGAAGATCAAGATTATCGAACGGTTGGCGGATGCGTAACGGCCGTTTCGGCAACGTGATTTACCTTGATGATCTTTAAACGGGAAAGATATATCCGCGCTTATCCTCCATCCGCGGAGCAGGTGTTTCGGCGCATGCGTTCGGCGGGATCTTGACGGTAGTATTCCCTGAGGACGCGGTAAAGGTCCGGGGCGCGTTCTTTCAGCGGGAGGGGCTGGTCGAAGAATTGCTCGGTGGCGACGGCGAAGAATTCCGCTTCGTCGGTCGCGCCGTAGGCGTCGAGGAAGGTCTTCCTGCCCGAAGCAGCAGCGCGTTTGAGGCGAAGGTATTCGCGCGAGCAAATGGTCACCCAATCCCGGTATTCGGCGCGGTTCCGCAGCGGCGGGGTGCCGTCGGCGGCGCCATCGAGCATGTCGAGCTTGTGGGCAAATTCATGGTAAACTACGTTATGGCCCGATTCAGGGTGGCGGCTTTCCCGCAGGGCCGCGTCCCAGATGAGTATGACGGGGCCTTGTTCGAAGGCCTGCCCGATGATGGGTTCGACGACTTCCAGAGGGGCGAGCGCAGTTTCAAAATAGCCGAGCTTTAACTGGGGTGGCACGACGGTGGAGGGATAGACGAGGACGGTCAGGACATTTCGGTAGTAGTCGTGCTGAATGCCGAGAAGGAGCAAACACGCCTGGGCGGAGATGGTTGCGCGGATCTCGTCGGTGAGTTCGAGTCCGCCGCAGCCTTCCCAGTCTTTTTCCGCGAGGAAGACCTGGACGAGGGTGCGAAGACGGGCGCGCTCGCCGTCGTCAAGCATGCAGTAATGGGCGACGTTGCGGCGCAGGATCGCTTCCCACGCATCGGGAAAGGGCGCCCGCGCGAGCTTCTTGCGGCGATGGTCGGAAAGCCAGTGAAGCATGAGAGCTCCTTGTCTTTTTGATCAGAATTCGGCCATGTGGTTTAGCTGAACAGGCGCAGACGTTATAATATGCTGAAAATTACCAAAAGAGACTGGCTGACCATCGCAGGCATTGCCATTGTGCTTGCAGTGCTTATTATCGGTGCCCGTGATAAAGTTAAACAGGTGCCGCGTGACGACAGGCATCGCGTTTTCTACGAGGCCATGAACAAGTGTGGTGAAAGGGCGGAGGTGGAGAAGGGCTGCGTCGCCTGCCATAACCCCCGGTCTCGTCCGTTGCCCCCAAAGCACCCACCCAAAGAACAGTGCCTGCGCTGTCACAAGCTGAGCTATGCGCGCAAGTAGAGGGTCTTAAGCCCGGCTCGTTTGCCCCCACCGTATCAGTGTGTCCGTTCAAGAGGGGATTGATTAGCCTTCCTTATTGTTGAAGCCGAAATATCCGCAGCGCGTTCTTGTAGAAGATCTTTTCCTTGTCTTCAAGAGGGATATCCAGCTCCTCCATTGCCTTCAATGCCATGGGCAAGAACTGATCGTCTCGCCCTCCCCGTCCGTGGGGATAATCTGCGCCGAACAGGACG
>CAZTLA010000231.1:0-4191 GCA_964614365.1 uncultured Syntrophales bacterium
GACTCCCCGCCCGCGGTGCGGGGCTTTCCGGCCGTGTTTCTCGCTTAAGCCTGTCCGACGCGCTTTGCATACTGCACCGCTTTTTGTATCCGTTCGATCACCTTCTGTTTGCCCAGGGTAGTCATAACCGAGTCCAGCGGTGGGCTCACCGTCGTGCCCGTGAGGGCAACGCGGAGCGGCTGGGCGATGTCTTTAAGTTTTTTCCCCGTCCGGGTGGCGAAATCGCGCAAAGCGTCTTCGATGCCACTTTTCGTGAATGCACTGTCGGGAAGATCGCTGATCATTGTGCCGGTAGTCGTCGTATCGGCAATCTGGTTTTCGGTAGCAAGAAATTTTTTCATCGCCGCCTCGTCGAAGGTCACATCGCTCGTGAAATAGAAGACGCTTCCCTCAGCCATCTCCTTGATCGTCTTGGCCCGTTCGCGGAGATCGGTTACGACCTGCGCTGCGAGCTTCCGGTCCGTCACGTCGAGCCCCCTCTCCTTCCAGAAGGGCATGGTCAGTTCCGCCAGCTTTTCCGGGGGGCACTCCTTTATATAGTGCTGGTTGAGCCAGAGGAGCTTTTCCGGATTGAAGACGGCGGGCGCCTTGCCCACGGCCTCGAAATTGAAAAGCTCGATAAGTTCGGCCATCGAGAATATTTCCTGGTCGCCGTGCGACCAGCCCAGCCGGACGAGGTAATTGACCAGGGCCTCGGGCAGGTAGCCCATCTCCTGGTAGGCCATGACCGAGGTGGCGCCGTGGCGCTTGCTCAAGCGCGCCTTATCCGCCCCCAGGATCATGGGGACGTGCGAGAAGCGGGGCACTGCGTATCCCAGCGCCTCGTAGAGGAGGATCTGGCGCGGCGTGTTGTTCAGGTGGTCGTCGCCACGGATCACGTCAGTGATGGCCATCTGGGAGTCGTCCACCACGACGGCGAAGTTGTAAGTGGGGTGGCCGTCCTGCCGCATGATGACGAGATCGTCCATCTCCTCGTTGTTGAAGGTAACCGCGCCCTTGATCATGTCGCGCACCACCGTGGCGCCGATGCCGGGGCAGCGGAACCGGATGACGGCCTCCGGCGTCGCGGGAAGGTTTTTGTCCCGGCACGTGCCGTCATATTTCGGTTTTCTCCCCTCGGCGAGCGCCTGTTTCCTTTTCTTTTCCAGCTCTTCCGGCGGGCAGACGCAGTGGTAGGCCTTGCCTTGTGCGACCATTTTGTGCGCCGTTTCCCGATATGCCTCCAGCCGCTCAGTCTGGAAGAAAGGGCCCTCGTCCCAGTTCAAGCCCAGCCAAGTCATGGAATCGAGGATCGCCCGGGTGGATTCGTCCGTGGAGCGGAGTTGGTCCGTGTCCTCGATCCGGAGGATAAACGTGCCGCCGTGCTTCCGGGTATAGAGGAAATTAAAAAGTGCGGTTCTCGCCCCGCCGATATGGAGATAACCTGTGGGCGAAGGTGCAAATCTCGTGATAATCTTTCCGTTTTCCGACATTGTTGCTCTTTCGTGGATGCTGCGTGATATTGCCCCTCTTATATGGCGGGGGGCGCTTCTTTGTCAAGGCGGATTTGGACGTGCCGGATACGAAAGCTAAATTATTGTAAAGAAGTTGACATATAAGAAAGTACTTCATATACTCGCTCCGCGAGCCGGCACAGCTATGCCGCATTTCCGACTTTATCAACCCTTACATCTCCCTTCCGGGGGAAAGACAGGAGGTTACCATGAGACGGAATATTTTCATGATTGCATCTGTTCTTATCTGCCTTACAGTTTCACCTCTTCGCACTTCCATGGCGGCACAGGAAATCCACCTCGGCACCTCAACCGTGGGCGGAATTTACTACATGCTGGGTGTGCCGATCAGCCAGATTCTGAACAAATACATCCCGGAAATTCACGTCACCCCGGAAATGACGATCGGCTCCGTGGAGAACCTGCGGCTCATGGGTCAGGGAAAGGCCGAATTGGGACTCACCATGCCCTTGAAGGCCATTGAGGCCTTGAACGGCACGGACGCCTTCAAGGAGAAAATCCCGGTCCGGACCGTGATGCGCCTCTCACCGGTTGTCAATTTGTTTGTCACCATGGCCGACAGCCCCATCAAAACCCACGAAGACCTGAAGGGGAAGCGGGTCAACCTGGGACAGCCTGGCGGCCTGGATCAGAACAGCCTGAACATCCTGGCCGCCTATGGGCTGAGCAGAAACGACATCAAGGCATCCGTCCAGGGAGTCGGGGCGGGCGTGGACGCCCTCAAGGACGGGAAGTTCGACGCCGTGATCACCACCCTCCCCCTGATCAGCCAGCTCCAGGCCACCCATAAGATCCGCGTGCTCGTGCCGGACGACGCTCATATCGCCAAGATCGCCAAGCTTCCCGGTTACGGCACGTGGCTCATGCCTGCCGGCAAGGTGAAGGGTCTCGAAAAGCCCACCCTCGTCTCGGACTTCGGCAGCATCCTCTCGTGCACTGAGAGCATGGAACCCGCTCTCGTATATAAAATCACCAAGACCCTCGTGGAACACCTGGATGAGCTCAAGGCCATGTTCGCCGAATACCAGTACGTGACCAGGGAATGGGCGGCAAATGCCATGGGCATTCCCCACCATCCCGGCGCCGCCAAATATTACAAGGAAGCGGGGCTCCTGAAGTAGCCATCCGTGACCCGGGGGCATATCCCACGCCCCCGGGTTACAAGCGACCTTTCCTTCTCGGAGAGGAACTGTTCAAAAATCCCCTCGCGGCGAGTCCTCGACCATGGATATCAAAAAATTCAGAAGCGTAAGTTCTCGGTGGATGGGCGTGATCCTGTCGCTATTTACCATCTCCTGCGTGTGGACCGTGTATTTCCAGTCCATGGAGCAGGTAGTCATCTTTTTTGCCTTGAGTTTCGCCATGGCCTTCATGAGACGCCCCCTGTTGGGAGAAGACAGGGATCGCCTCTGGTGCCTGGCCGTGGATAGCGTATGCTCCCTGATCCTGCTCGCCATTGCCTTCTATGTCTGGGTGGACAACCTGAACCTGGTATACCGGGCCGGCATGCCCAACACCATGGACAACATCGTGAGCATGGCAGGGATCATTCTGACCATCGAGGGGGCGCGGCGCACCGTGGGCTGGCCCCTGATTTATGTGGCGCTGACATTCCTGCTCTATGCCTTCCTGGGGCAGTATCTCTTCCCGCCCATTTCCCACGGCGGATACGACGTGGTGCGCATCATCAACAGCCTGTTTCTCTCGGAGAACGGCATCCTGGGCGTACCCATGAACGTCATGTTCAATTTCATCTACCTGTTCGTCCTTTTCGGCGCCCTCTATGGCGCCGCTGGCGGCACAACTTTTTTTATTGATCTCACCCGCAGCATGTTTCGGGGGGTGATCGGGGGGCCCGCCAAGGTGGCCGTGGTCTCCAGCGCCCTGATGGGAACCGTCTCGGGAAGCGCCGTGGCCAATGTGGTCACCACGGGGACATTCACGATCCCTATGATGAAAAAGGTAGGCTTTGAACCCCATGTTGCCGGGGCCGTGGAAGCGGTCGCCTCCACGGGCGGGCAGTTGATGCCGCCCGTCATGGGGGCGGCGGCCTTTGTGATGGCCGACTACCTGAAAGTGCCCTATCTCGCTGTAGCCAAGGCGGCCATTCTACCGGCCATCATATACTACATGGCTACCTTCGCCTTTGTGCATTTCTACACCCTCAAGCTGGGGATCAAGCAGGAGAGGGACGAAGACCTCCGTCCCGTCATACAGATCCTCAAGGACTTCTGGGTTTTTGTGCCTCCCCTCGTGGTGCTGGTCTACTTCCTCGTAGCAGGTTACTCCACATCGCTGGTCGTCATGTACACGATCATCGTTGTGATCATCATGAGTCTTTTCAAGCGCGAATTCAGGCTTACGCCCCGCAAGCTTCTCAAGGGTTTGTCCGATGCTGCCGTTGATGCGCTTACGGTAACGGGGGCCTGCGCTGCTGCGGGTATGGTCATCGCCGTGGTATTGCTCACGGGCTTGGGGGTCAAGATCGGCAACCTCGTCATCTATCTATCGGCGGGGAATCTCGGCCTGGCCCTTTTTTTCATCATGCTCGCCTCCCTCGTGCTGGGCATGGGTCTTCCCACCATTGTGTGCTACATCCTTCTGGCGGTCACGACTGCTCCACCCTTGATCCAGATGGGGGTCCCGCCCATGGCCGCCCATTTCTTCATCTTTTACT
>CAZTLA010000232.1:0-4178 GCA_964614365.1 uncultured Syntrophales bacterium
TGCCATGCCGGCGTTGAAAGAAGCGCTGTTGAGTCCCATGGCGAATCCCCGCATGCCGAGCGGCGCGCGGTCTGCGATGAGGGCGGAGCAGGCGGGAAGCGCCGAGCCCACCCCCACGCCGAAGATAAAGGCCGACAGATGCAGGGGAATCGGCGTGGTCAGGAAGAAAAAAGGAAAAGCCCCTATCGTGCATAATGTCATGCCGGCCAGGATAACCGGCATCCTGCCCAGCCTGTCCGACAACTTGCCGGCCTGGAAACGGGTCAATACGGATCCGATGTAAATGGTAGCGATAATCAGTCCCACCTGCGCCATATCGATGTGTATTTCCGGTCCATAAAGCGGCAGGAAGGAAATGACGCCGGCGATGCCCACCATGACCAGAAGGGTGGCAGCCAGCGAGATCATGGACTCTCTTTCCCAGAGCCATTTTATGCTCAGTTTGTCTCTGGCGGAAGGGATATCTCCCCGGCTGAGGTATTTCAACCGGCTCAGCGCTATCAGAAGCCCCGCCGTTGCAATGACCGCGCTGGCTAAAAATGTTATCCGGTAGTTGTAGGTCTGCAGCAAAATACCGCCCAATGCCGGCCCGGCCATGCTGCCCAGTTGAGTTCCCGTTGCGAACATACCCAGCGCCTCACCGCGTTTTTCCGCAGGCGCCATGTCCACCACCAACGCGCTGGCCGCGGGGTAAAAGGCCGCATTGCCCAGGCCGTTGACGGCTCTGATCATGATCAACATTTCCAGGTTAGAGACAAACAAGTATGCACAATAGGACAGGATAAAAATCAGGAGACCCGCCAGAAGAAGCGTTCGCCTCCCCAGACGATCGGAAAGCAACCCCACCGGAGCCTGGGTAATGGCGGCGACGTAGGGCTGCAACGCTACGGCAATGCCTACCTGGGTTACCGTGCCGCCCAGGCCGGCAGCGTAAGGGGGTATGACGGGATAGAGCAGCGTCATGCTCGCGAAGTTAAGAAAGCCGATGGAATAAACCGGCAGGAGTGAAACGGAAGGCTTACTCAATCAGTTCACCGTGGATGTCGCGCAGAGGGCACCGTGCAATCATTTGATTCCGATCTGATGTTCCGCTGATCATAAGCATCATTTAATCCTACTACTTATCATCCATGCTCCACACGCCGTTCCAGTCTTCGGGTGGCGGAGCTTTAAGAAAGTCGCGGCACCGGTCGAAAAATATCTTGCAGAGGCGGTCTTCGGAACCGCCGGTCGAAAACTCCCGGGCCGCCCGTTCAAAACTTCTTTGCCGGTAGAAGCCCAGCCCGACGGCAAAGCGTTCTTCCGCCGCGGTCAGGGAACGCTTGCCTTCGCAGAGCACCTCATAAATATGCACGGGTTTTTTCTTCCCTTTGACTAACACATAATCAATTGACCTGGTGGTAAATTGACCGTTGAGCTCTCGCAGGGTTGTTTCTCCAATAAGGATATCGACCCCATAATACCCGCAAAGACTTTCCAAACGGGATGCGATGTTCACCTCATCGCCAATGACGGTGTACTCCATGCGCTTGTCCGTGCCGATGTTTCCGGAAACCACCTCGCCGGTGCAGATGCCGATGCCAATTTCTATGGGTTTCAAACCAGCCGCTGTCCGCCTCGCGTTCATACCGTCAAGGGCTGAACGCATTTGCAATGAGGTCCGCACCGCACGGATGGCGTCGTTGTCCTGGGCGAACGGCACGCCGAAAACGGCCATAATATTGTCGCCGATATACTTGTCCAAAACACCTTCATTGATGAATATCAGGTCCACCATGACGCTGAAATACTGATTCAAAAATTCAATGGTCTTTTCAGGACTAAAGTTTTCCGCAATGCTGGTAAATTCCCGGATGTCGGTAAACATGATCGTCGCCTTGCTCTTGATCCCGCCCAAGGTCTGGTGGTGCTCGTCGCTTAATATCCGCTCCACGATATCTTTGGCCATGTACCGGGTAAGCGTGCTTCTGAGCCGTTTTTCCATGGTGATATTTTCGAAGATAAGCACCAGGCCTTGGCGTTCTTCGGCGGGATATACCAGAGGAAGGAAGTTTACATTGACCGTATGCCGGTTGCCGTCTGCCAAATTTATGACCAGATCGTAATCCACCATGGCCTGGCGTCGCTCACGCACCCGGTGCAGCAGGTAAAGAAGTCTGGCATTATCGGAGTGCAGCAGGTTGAAGAAGTCAATTTTCCCAAAATTCTCCCGGTCAAGGCTAAAGAGCTTTACCGCAGCCTGGTTGGCCATCATCACACGACCGGCATCGTCGATGGTCACGATGGCATTGCTAATGCTGTTCTGGACGCTGGTCAGATAATTTTTCATCTGGAGCGTGCGGCGATAGAGTTGAGCGTTTTCCAGGGCCACGGCAATCTGGGAATTAAGGCCCTTGAGCATGTCAATGTCGCTCGACGCAAAGGCGCCCTTCTTCTTATTGATGGTCTCCGTGACGCCGATGACCTGTCCCTGGCGGTTGACAACCGGCAGGCAAAGGACATTGCGGGTCAGGAAGCCTGTCTCCCGATCGACGGCGGGATTGAATCGTGGGTCCTGGTAGGCATTTTCGATATGCAGCATTTCGCCGGTGCGGGCCACATGGCCGACCAGCCCGACCGCACTGGGAAGGCGGATTTCCTTCATGCCATCGCCCAAAACAACCTTGGACCACAGTTCGTCGGTGTCCCGGTCCCAAAGGAACAACGTGCCCCGTTCCGCCTCAAGAATTTCACGCATCTTGTTCACGATTTTAATAATCAAGGCGTCCAGGTCCAAGGTCTGGGATAGGGCGATCGTCACGTCCAAGAGGATGGCCATCTGATGATGGCTGTTAAGCAGGCGGCTATAGAGATAAAAATTTTCCAGGGCCACGGCAGTCTGATAGGCAAAGGCTTTGAAAAGAGATTCTTCCCGGGGACCGTAATCGCCATCGGCTTTGTTGATGACCTCGATCACGCCCACTAATTCACCCTGGAGATTCTTAATCGGACCGCAGAGGATGTTCCTCGTTCGAAAACCCGTTTTACGGTCTACCGACTGATCAAAACGTCCGTCTGCGTAAGCATCGGGAATATTGACCGTCTCGCCATGCAAGGCCACCCAGCCGGCCACGCCCTGGCCAATGGGCACCCGTATTTCTTTTTGCCTGAGGCCTTCGGCAACCTTCGACCACAGCTCGCCGGCCGCCGCGTCTACAAGGAAGAGCGATGCCCTTTCCGCATCCATCACTTTACTGGCAGTAAAGACAATCCGTTCGATGAGTCCATCGATGCCTGAGGTCAGGGCCGCGTAATCGGACATATCGAGGAAGCGGCTGAGACTTTCCAAATTCATTTCCACTTTGCGGCTGTGCTCCGCAATTTCTTGAAAGCGAATATTCGTGCGTCTGAGCCGGCCGGTTATCATATCCAAGAAGTTTCTCGCGAGGGGAGGGGAGTTTTGGAGGATATCCTGGATATCGGCATAACCGATCCTGATCAAGTCGCATCGTTCTCTCGCATAGACTGAGGCGGTGCGGCGGCCATCGGAAAAATATCCCATTTCGCCTATGCTTTCGCCGGGTTCGATAAAAGCCAAAGAAACAATCTCGCCATAATCTCCGGCGCGGCACACCTCGGCACGGCCATTGGCCAGGATGTAAAAACAGTCGCCCTGGGTATCTTGACCGATGATTTCTTCTCCCTCTTCCCGGGATATTTCCCTAACCAGGGGAGTGATGTTGGTCAGTTCCTCCGGATTGATACCGGCGAAAAGGAGACAAGAGGCAAGACGATCAAGACGCTGAAGCGACAGGGCTCTCGCAAGCTCCTGCGAGGTGACGGCTCCTTCCCGCAATTGCAACTCTCCCAATCTGATCCTTTGACCTTTGGCCCGGAGTTGAGCCTGAAGCGTCAAAGCCTCTTCCAGGCGAACCGGGTCAAGGCGCAGATAGTGGCCAATTTTTTTGAGCGATAGAGATTGTTTGTCATCTTTCGTCATAACAACAGCCTTCAAATTCACTTGTTTCTGCCCATGTCCCCTGAAACCCTTGAAAAACGTCCAATCTGTCATTGCGAACGAAGTGAGGCGATCTCATAAACAATCGATTATCAAAAAGATTGCCGCTTGGCTCACGTGGAGCGGTCCAGTTCCTGCCTGACGGCAATCCCGATCTTTTCTTTCAGGTAGGGTTTCTTCA
>CAZTLA010000233.1:0-4095 GCA_964614365.1 uncultured Syntrophales bacterium
TCACCCTGATGGGCGACCATGAACGGCTGCTCAGGAATTTGTGCAACAGGCTCTTTACCGCGACAAATACGCATAGTCGGGAGCCTGACGTGTCTTCCCGGGAAGCATCATACATCATTGATGTTGTAGTAGACGGTCTTGATATCCCTTTTCTGCTTGATAACAAGGGGTATGTCTGGGCATTTAAAAAGCCGCTTTCCCGTGAAGATCCTGTCAGGTTGCCGAATTTGAAGGGTATTAAGAAGATCGCACCCTGGATAGCCCTCGATAAAAATGGCAATGTTTTTACCTGGTCTCTCGATAAAAGAACCGATATGCCGACTCCTGATGAAATGGATGCAGTTTATACCACGCCGCAACGCGTTGAGGGGCTGAGCAATATTTCTATGATTGCATATAATGTTGGTCGTTTTGTTGCCGTACGTGAAGACAGGGATATCCTGGAATGGTCGAGAATTTTATCGAATGATGGATTTGGTTTGAAGGGTTACACGCCCCTGAAAAAGCTCCACACTCAAATCGGTATTAAGGAGATGGCGATAACGTCACGGAGTACGTTGGTTTTGTTCCGAGACGGGACCATTCTGGGGTGGGGTCTCAACGAATTTGGACAGACCAAAAAAGGCCTGTCTGATCAGCAGGTTGCCTTCAAGGTCCCGGATATTGAATCCGTGTATTTGAACTATGAGCATATGATTTTGCTTTTGAAAAATGGGCACACGCTCTTCTGGGGAGGATGCAATTCCGGCGATACCGTTGGCAGTAGCGGCATTCTGCCTTCAGACGGTATTGTGAGCGGTGCTTCCGGCCAGGTCGCTGATGTAATGACCATGGCTACGCCGGGAAATGACAATACCAACCCCAATATCTTTCTGAAACGGGATGGCACTCTCTGGCGGGCGTATGCACCGCTACCGCCAGGGTTCAAAAATAGAAAACTCGGTTGCGGAATAGTTCGGTGCCCGGAGCAGGAGAACTTTGCAACATTGTTGGGACGAGATATTGCGTTGCAGCGTCGAGGGATCAATACGTTTGCAACAGCGCCGATCCTCTGCCCCGTCGAAAAGTCATGGCAATTAATCGGTATGACCGTCCCGGCAATTGCAGTCAGGGCAAATCGCCATAGCGTTCTGGTATTGGGTGCTGACCATACACTGTAGGGCGCTAGTAACGAAGGTATATTTCCGAATCAAAAACTTCATCAAATTCATGTTAACCTGAAGGAGGAATGACGGCCATGGGAGAGGCATCAGGAAGTGGGAATCAAATAGTACGGGTGGTGGATTTACGTTTCTTCGGCTGAACCAGCAAGAGACGGCTGCCGTTCGACACGTTACGGGGCTTTCAACATATCTTTAAAGTCTTTAAGTAATATCTGCTGTTTCTCCACTACCCTCCTGTTATTCGTGCGCTGCACGTGAGACAATGGAATAATCTCTATAGAACCGCCATGTTCTTGTCAACGGTTTTTCTTGACAGGCAAATACCTTTTCCCTACAGTGCGGGGACCGGCAAGGTTGTCCATCATAATGATGAAAAAATAAAGGCATCTGAAGGGGAATAAGGTTATGGAACTACGGCAATGGATTACAGAAGTATCGAAATTGGGCGAATTGCAGGAGATCAAAGGCGCTCACTGGAATCTCGAAGTGGGCGCGGTTGCGGATTTGATTTCCCGTAAGTCGAAGAACACCAGGCCGATGCTTTGCTTCAGTGAAATTCCCGACTATCCCGATTCAAAAATCGTTGTCGCTGAGTTGAGCTCACCGAAACGATTGGCGGCGGTGCTGGGTTTTGATCCGGGAAACGGTCTCATGGGGCTTGTTCAGCAATTCCGAACATTGTTTCGCGACATCAAGCCGTTGCCCCCCCGCGTGGTAACCGAGAGCCCCTTGCTCGAGAATGTGCACGGGGAGAAGGATCTGAACCTGTTGGAGTTTCCGGCGCCCTTTCACCACGAACAGGACGGAGGGCGCTATCTGGGCACGGCCTGCTCCGTGATTACCCGTGATCCCGAGCACGGTACGGTAAACCTCGGCACGTACCGGGGTATGGTTCATGACGGCAGGACGCTGGGACTGCATATCTTGCCCGGCCACCATGGCGCCGTGCACTACGATAAAGCCTTGCGGAGGAAAGAGCCCTTTCCGGTGGCGATTGCCATGGGCACCGATCCGCTGCTCTTCCTAATGAGCTGTCTCGAGATTCCGCCAAACATATGCGAATACGATTACGTGGGCGGCATCCGGGGCGTCGCCGTTCCGGTCATCATGGGCGAGGTAACGGGGTTGCCCCTGCCTGCCGACGCCGAGATCGTGGTCGAGGGCATCTGTTATCCCGAAGAGAGCAGACCCGAGGGACCGTTCGGGGAATGGTGCGGTTACTATGCGAATAACGGTTTGAATCCGGTGAACGACCCGCTCATCCACGTCAAGAAGGTATATCACCGGAATAATCCGATCCTGACCATTGCGCAGCCGGGCCGGAGCGATGACTTCAATTTTCAGAGGGTTATTGCCCGCTCCGCCCTGGTCTGGGATGAACTGGAAAAAGCGGGAGTGCCCGATGTGAAGGGCGTATGGTGCCACGAGGCCGGCGCCAGCCGTTTTCTCATCGTTGTCTCGATCAATCAGCGTTACGCCGGCCATGCGCGCCAGGCCGCCAGTATCGCCTGTCAGTGCCATGCAGGGGCCTTTACCGGCCGCTATGTGATCGTGGTGGACGAGGACATCGATCCCTCGAACACCTTCGATGTCCTCTGGGCGTTTTCCACCCGCTCCGATCCGGCAACGGACATCGATATCCTGCGTCGTACCTGGAGCAGCTCTGCCGACCCCCTGATTCACCCGGACATACCCGCCCGTCAGAAGTGTCTGAACAGCAGGGCGCTGGTCGATGCCTGCCGCCCCTATGAGTGGAGAGACCGTTTTCCGCCAACGGTTCAAACCAGTCCGGAATTGGAAAAAATCGTTTATGCAAAGTGGCCGGAGCTCAAGGGCATTATCGGAGAATAATAAGGGAGCGTGGGGAAATCATGAAAGACAGGATAATCCTGGCAACGGGACACGCCCATGCATTTCATCGCGCCAGCGCCATGGCGGCAATCGGGAACGGCTATTTTCGTGATGAAGGCCTGCCGGAGGTGGAGATCGGCGCGACCGGTGACGATGATTTGACCGTGGAGAGTCTGAAGCGGGGGACCATCGATGTGGGTCTTGACCCGAGGCCGCATTCTCTGCTCGAAGAAAATGCGAAAGGGGAGCGGCTTTACATTATCGCCGGCATGCTGAACCACCTCGATTACACCCTGATCTCGACACGCGATATCAAGTCGATAGCGGACTTGAAGGGGAAAAAAGTGGGGCTGATCGAACAGGGCCATGGACGCGATGCCACGTGGATCAGGCGGCTGCTGCGCCGAGAAGGAATGGATCCGGACCGGGATGTCACTGCCGTGCTCGACGCGGGATACGGCTCCCTGGAGATTCAGGGACCCCGTCTGGACCGGGGCGATTATCAGGCCGTCTTCTTGAGCGGCCACTATAAGAGGCCGGAGCTCTTTGAACAGGTCCGGCAGGCGGGCTACAATGTCCTGGCGGAGCGGTCGGAAACGCATCCGGCGGGGCTTCCCGATCGCATCGTGGCGACGACGGGCAGGCTGCTCGATGGATATCCCGGGATTGTCCGGGGGGTGCTCAAGGGTATCGTCCGGGGGTACCGTTTTGCCCGTGACCCGAAAAACAGGGAACGTTTGCGAGATATGTACCTAGCCGAGGATTGGGGAAGGGACGGCTTCGGGTGGGGCACGTTCGACGATAAACTGCTCAGCGGCATGGTCTCATCGGCAAGGATTCTTCCTCCCGATGGGAGTATCAGCATGTCCGGGCTGGATGAAATCATCGATGAGTGGAAGGCATCGGGCAAACTGCCACGGGACTTTCGCAAGGAACAGGCGCTGCGGCTGGAATTTCTTCACGAAGCCGTGAAGGATCTGAATTTGCGCTTTGGGCCGGAGGGATATGCATAACAACTCTAAAAAAGGTAGTGTCAAAAGTTACATGAAAACTTAGGTGGGAGATATGGAAAGGATAGCAG
>CAZTLA010000234.1:0-4089 GCA_964614365.1 uncultured Syntrophales bacterium
CTGAACTCCTTCACGCTTTCGCATTACGGCCTGCGGTCACCCTGTTTACGCTTCACTCATACGATTACCCGCATGAATGCAAAACTCGGTTCTGACGGTCGGCTAACTTTGTCAGATTGGCTTCTCAACCAACTGGATTCGCCAAGCTTTGCCTGGCGCACTAAGAACTCGCTTTTGCGCTGAGGAGGTTTACGATGGGCGGCGCTGAGCGGATCAAGCGCTGAATTCGTCTTGCACACCCCGCCGATCCGTGGTAAGCAGTCCGACACATATGACATGACGCGGCATTGTTAGCACTGCCTCCCGTACAGGAGGAAAAGGGCGATGTTTTCTTTACGGCCAGGAGGGTGTAGCCATGCATTCCGACTATCCCGAAACGAATTCCACCGACAGCCCGCTTAATCAACTCAAGAACGCCGAGCAACTCTTGTGCGATTACAACGAGATACTCGACGTGCTGCCCGACATCATCTACAAGCTGGACCCGGAAGGCCATTTCACCTACCTCAGCAAATCGATCACAATCCTGGGCTATACCCAGGAAGAACTTATCGGCAAGCATTTTAGTGCGATTGTTCATCCCGAGGATTTGCCCCACGTCAGTCGTAAGGCAGTGTTGCCTCGTTTCGTCGGCAAGATAACGGGGCAGGATAATGCGCCCAAGCTTTTCGATGAGCGCCGCACCGGTGAGCGTGCTACCAGGAATCTGGTGGTGCGGCTGCTGCCGAAAAACGCGGCGGAGAGCAGCGAAGGAGTCGCTGTTGCCGCCGACGTCTCCGCTACGGGCAAGTACAGCAATTCCGATAAGCCGGCAAGCGGGGATTTTGAAGGCAGCGTCGGCACGATCCGGCAGATGAAACCGCGTCCGAAAGACGAGGAGGCATTCTACGGCGAAGTCGCCACGTTCGGCAGATACGGCAGCGACGTTACCAATGTCCGAAGGAAATTCGAAGGCACGGTCGGCGGAATCCGCGACATCAGGGAACTTAAGCGGCTGGAGCAGCAAAAGGCCGAACTGGAACAAGAGCTTTTTCATTCCCAGAAGATGCAGGCGATCGGCGAGATGGCCGGCGGCATCGCGCATGACTTCAACAACACCCTGGGCGTCATCTCCGGCTACACCGACATCGTCACGCGCAAATTCTGCCCAGCGGAGCCGCTGCTGGAAAAATATACCAAGATCATACTCTCGTCTATCCGCCAGGCGGCCGACTTGACCGGCAAGCTGCTGGAATTTGCCCGCAAAGATGATTGCAATAGTATTCCTCTCGATGTGCACACGCTGGTAATTGACACGATTGAACTCCTCAAACATTCCCTCGACCGCAAGATTGAAATCACGTGCGATCTGAGTGCGCAGAGGACCTACATCCTGGGCAATCTGAACCAACTGAAGAATGCGCTGATCAACATCGCAATCAACGCGCGCGACGCCATGCCCGAGGGCGGGGAAATGACGTTCTGGTCTTATAACCAACCATGTATCAATTATGAGGATTCTTCGAAAGAGAAGGCATCACCGGAAAGAGACTACCTTGTGATGGCGATTCGCGACACGGGCATCGGCATGGACGAGGAGGTCCGGGAGCGCCTTTTTGAACCTTTTTTCACGACCAAAGACGCGGGCAGGGGCACAGGGCTGGGGCTGACGTGCGTTTCCGGCATTGTCAAGTCGCACAAAGGAATGATTGACGTGGAGAGCAAGAAAGGCGCAGGCACGACCTTCAAACTCTATTTCCCTACCGTTGAAGACATCCCCCAAGCGGAGAACGCCGAGACAGACGCAGCGCCGCCGCCCGTATGCAGCCGATGCCGCATTCTGCTCATTGACGATGAGGAAATGTTCCTCGATGTCAATGCCGATATGCTCAGAGATAAAGGCTACACCGTAACGCCGTTTAAGGACAGCCGCGAGGCGGTCGCGTATTACCGTGAACATTTTCACGAGATCGATCTGGCGATCATCGACCTGATCATGCCGCATCTGAACGGCAAGGAGTGTTTTGCCGCTCTGAAGGAAATCAACGTTAACCTCCGCGCCATCATATCCACGGGCTACCGTATCGATGGCGCCGAGATTCTCACCCAAGAGGGCGTGGTCGGCTTCTTGCGGAAACCTTTCAGCCGCGACAAGCTGCTCAGGTCTGTCGAGAAGGCGCTGCATTCCTGATGGGGTGTTGCCGAACAAGCTCAACGGCCGTCTTGTCACCCTTCCGTGCGCCGCAGCACCGTCAACCATTCGTTCGCTTACCCGGAGCAAGCGGAAGAGAGCAATCTGCAATTGCATTTACGGGAGGATTAATGATAATCATGTTGCCAAAGAACACTCCGCTGCGGAGGCGTTCTTCCCGGAGGCGCGTATTTGAGTATCCACAGTTTTGAAGAACTGGCCGCGTTGCACGCCATTGCCAAGCTCCTGGCACAACCGCAGGATCTGCGCGATCAGTTGGAACAGGCTCTCAAAGAGATGAGTTCGCGACTCGGCATGCAGCGGGGCATGATTTCCCTTCTGGACCGGGAAACGGGCCAGGCATGGCTCGACGTGGCCCACGACGTGAACATCGAGGGCATGGATGTGACCTATCAGCCCGGCGAGGGCATCACGGGAAAGGTGGCCCAGACGGGGCGCCCCATGGCCATTGCCAATCTCGACCTGGAGGCGCACTTCCTGGACAGAACCGGCGCCCGTCGCTTTCTGAACAGATCGGAACTCGCGTTTCTCTGCGTGCCCATCATCTACGATGCCCGCGTCGTGGGTGTGTTGTCGGCAGACAAGGTTGCCCGCACGGTGGAAAACCTGGACGTCGAGATGGCCATGCTCTCCGCCGTGGCGGAGCTGATCGCCAAGGCCGTCCATTTCCGCGCCCTCGAAGAGGAAAACAGACGCTTGCGTCAGATCATCGGCCGTTCCCAAGCCCCGTCCGTTGATATCATCGGCCGTTCCAAAGCCATGCAGGAGGTTTTCGGGCTCATCGCCCAGGTGGCCAATTCCGCCACCACCGTTCTGATCCACGGTGAAACGGGAACGGGGAAGGAGCTGGTCGCGCGGGCGATACACCTGAACAGCCCGCGTAAAGGCGGCCCCCTGGTTCAGGTGAACTGCGCCGCCATGCCGGATACGCTCATCGAGAGCGAACTCTTCGGCCACGAAAAAGGCGCCTTCACCGGCGCAGCGCAGCGGCAGCGTGGACGTTTCGAGGAGGCCCACGGGGGCACCATTTTTCTCGACGAGGTGGGCGAGCTGTCCCAAGCGGCGCAGGCGAAACTCCTTCGTGTTCTGCAGGAAAAGCAATTCCAACTCCTGGGCTCATCGAAAATCGTAACCGTAAATGTGCGCATACTTACCGCCACCAACCGGACGCTGGAACAGGACATGGTCTCGGGGCGGTTCCGCGCGGACCTGTATTACCGCCTCAATGTCTTTCCCATTTTCCTGCCGCCGCTTCGGGAACGGGGAAACGACATCATCCTGCTGGCGGATTATTTCATTCTCAAGTACAGCAACATCGCGGAAAAACCGGTAAAGCGGATTACCACTGCGGCCATGGATGCCCTCCTTTCCTATCACTGGCCGGGGAACGTGCGGGAGCTGGAAAACTGCATAGAACGCGCGGTGCTTTTGGCGCCGGGCGACTCCATTGACAGCATTCATCTGCCCCCGTCTCTGCAGATGAAAACGAAGGAGGGGGGAAAGAAAGAACAGAGCAAATTAACTACCGTCATAGAGGCCCAGGAACGGGCGCTGATCATCGACGCCCTCAAGGACGCGCGGGGCAATCAGACCCGTGCGGCAACGATGCTGGGAACCACGAAACGGGTGATGCAGTATAAAATCCGGAAGCTGGCAATCGATCCCGGAAGATTTCGTCCGAAAAAAGGCGTTCCTGCTTCTGCCCTGCCGGAAAAAGTTCCGGGAAATTGAAATGGTCCCGATAACCTGCTCTTTGAACTCGATAATTTTTTCTTGACGAAGGGGAGGACTTAATGTATCAGGATACGAACGTTCGCTAATTCAGCGACGGGGGTATAAACGGAAGGTAATGTCAAAAGTTACATGAAAACTTAGGTGGGAGATATGGAAAGGATAGC
>CAZTLA010000235.1:0-4050 GCA_964614365.1 uncultured Syntrophales bacterium
TGTCAGCCATTATGTCTAGGATGATTGAAAAATGCCATGAAACAATACTTCCTGTATATTCTGGCAAGTAGAAGAAATGGCACCCTGTATATTGGTGTGACAGGTGATTTACTGAGAAGGATTTATGAACACAGACAGAATCTCGTAGATGGGTTCACCAATAAGTATCATGTGCATATCCTCGTGTACTATGAAGTGCATAGCGATATCGAGGAAGCGATTACGCGAGAAAAACGGATAAAGAAGTGGAATAGAAAATGGAAGTTGAGGCTTATTGAGGAAATGAATCCTGAATGGAAGGATTTATACACTGAAATAATTTAAAGCATCACTGGATTCCCGCTTTCCCCGTCAAGCGGGGACTAAACAGAGCGCGGGAATGACAAAAAGAAAAACTTTCCATACAGTAAATGACCCATAGAGGAGGAGGAAATACCGTGGACAAGAAAAGATACGAACTCAACGTCCAGTTGGCGCAGATGCTCAAGGGGGGCGTCATCATGGATGTGACCAACGTTGAGCAGGCAAAAATCGCCGAAGAGGCTGGCGCGGTCGCCGTCATGGCGCTGGAGCGGGTTCCCGCCGATATCCGCAGGGACGGCGGCGTGGCCCGGATGTCCGACCCCGCCATGATTGCCGCGATCAAGAAGGCGGTTACCATACCCGTCATGGCGAAGGCCCGGATCGGGCATTTTGTGGAAGCGCAGATCCTGGAGGCCCTCAAGATTGACTACATTGATGAGAGCGAGGTGCTGACCCCCGCCGACGAAGAGTGCCACATTGACAAGACCAAGTTTTCTATTCCCTTTGTCTGCGGCGCCCGCAATCTCGGAGAAGCCGCGCGCCGCATAGCCGAGGGCGCCGCCATGATCCGCACCAAGGGCGAAGCGGGGACGGGGAACGTGGTGGAGGCGGTGCGCCACATGCGGACGATGAACCGGGAGATCAGACAGCTCGCGGGCATGCCCCTCGAAGAGGTGACTGGTTTCGCGAAGCTGAACGGGATTCCCTATGAACTCGCCCTGAAGGTGCGCGAATTGGGACGCCTGCCTGTGGTGAATTTCGCCGCCGGAGGAATTGCCACACCCGCGGACGCGGCGCTCATGATGCAGCTCGGCTGCGATGGTGTCTTTGTGGGTTCAGGCATATTCAAGTCCGATAATCCGGCGTTCCGCGCCCGCGCCATCGTCAAGGCCACCGCCTACTACAATAATCCGGCTAAAGTGCTGAAAGCATCCATGGGGCTGGGGGGCGCCATGCCGGGCCTCGAGATATCGGCGATTCCCGAGGAACAGCGCCTGGCCAAGCGCGGCTGGTAATACGGAATAAATATCATTGTGAAAATCTCCCCTAACCCCTCTTTGCCAAAGAGGGGCATTGCTCCTCCCTTTGAAAAAGGGAGGGTGGGAGGGATTTTATGAGTCATTGTCGTTATTATGATTAATAACCCCCGGACAAAAAAACGTCCTCAGCCTTCCGCAATCGGTGTCCTCAATCTTCAGGGAGGGGTCTGCGAACATCTTGACCACCTGGAGCGTCTCGGGGTGGCATGCCGGCCGGTAAAAGTTCCTGCTGATTTCAAAGACCTTGCGGGCCTGATCATCCCCGGAGGCGAAAGCACCTGCCTCGCCCGCCTCCTCCATATCTTCGAAATAGACAAGGTTATCGTCCGGGAGTTCCAACGGGGGATGAAAATATGGGGCACCTGCGCCGGAGCGATCATCCTGGCCCGGTCAGTTATCGGGGAACAGCCGGTCCTCGGCTTGATGGATATCGAGATTGAACGGAACAGCTTCGGGAGCCAGTTGGACAGTTTCACGGGTGAGGCCATGATTTCGGCCTTCTCCGCCCGACCCCTTCCGCTCACGTTTATCCGGGCGCCGCAGATAAAAAAGGCGGGCAAAGGGGTTAAAATCCTGCTCAAGCGGAATAACTACATCGCCGCGGCGGAAAGCAAAGATATTCTGGTCACCGTCTTTCATCCGGAACTGACGGGCTGCCTGGCCTTTCACCGCTATTTTGCGCGGAAATGCGGCCTTACTCCCTATAATGAAAAAGTAGTCCCCGACATAGACCCCACCTGGAACCTCGTAAGTTGGACACGCCTTGCCCCGATCACTACCCGTTAATATGCCCGGAATCCTGCCATAATCCGCTTGTAATCCGGTAGAGGGTCCCTGAAAAGAGAGAGGGGATTTGAGTATGTTAATTTACAACAAGAATCTCAAGCAGTATTCCAGAGAATTGAGAAAAAATATGACTGATGCTGAGCGTTTGCTCTGGTCAAAGATAAGAGGCAAGCAATTGGGAAACTATCAATTCTATCGGCAGAAGATTATCGGCAGATATATCGCTGATTTTTACTGTCCAAAAGCAAAGTTGGTTGTCGAGCTTGATGGTGGGCAACATTATAGTTGTAGTGGGGAAGAAAAGGATGCTGTAAGGGATTCTTATATGGTAAGCATCGGTCTTAAAGTGCTTCGGTTCTCAGACAGAGATGTCATTAATCATCTCAATGGAGTCATGGAGAAGATATGGGCGGAGTTGTAATTTGTAAAATTACCTCTTTCTTGCTCCTCCCTTTGGAAAATCTCCCCTAACCCCTCTTTGCCAAAGAGGGGAATTAAATGATGGGGCTCCTTGGCGAACGGGGGAATAATGGGGGCTCTTTGCCAAAGAGGGATGTTGTTCTTCCGTTTGGGCGTCCCTTTGGAAAACCTCTCCTTATTTGCTCCTCCCTTTGGAAAAGGGAGGGTGGGAGGGATTTTCTGAATCGTTATCGTCACGATGAAGGCGATTGATACGAAGCGTCAGCTGTGCTCGATGATTTTGTCGAAGATTATCTCCGGCCATTGTTTCATCGTGTCGCCGAGACGCCATTCATTTGCAGCCAGGTAGGCAAGGTTCCCTTCGGCATCGAGGGCCAGATTGGTCTGGAACTGTTTCTCGAATTCCTTCAGTTTCCGACGGTCATCGCAACTGATCCAGCGTACGGTAAAGAGATTGACGTTATCATAGAAGGCGTTGACGCCGTACTCATCCTTGAGGCGGGCCATGATCACGTCGAACTGCAATTCGCCCACTGCCGCCAGGATGTAGCCGCTATCGGCAAGGGGACGGAACAACTGCACGGCCCCTTCCTCCGCCAGTTGGAGCAGCCCCTTCTCCAGTTGCTTGGTTTTTAATGGATCTTTCAGCCGCACCCGGCGGAAGTGCTCGGGCGCAAAGCTGGGTATGCCCGTAAATCTCAGTGTCTCCCCGTCCGTGAATGTATCGCCGATCTTTATTGT
Source organism: uncultured Syntrophales bacterium (assembly GCA_964614365.1). Classification (GTDB taxonomy): domain Bacteria; phylum Desulfobacterota; class Syntrophia; order Syntrophales; family JACQWR01; genus JACQWR01. The sequence goes on from CAZTLA010000235.1 coordinate 3,291, forward strand.
GCCGTGATTGTGAAGGCCGATGATATCGCCGGGATAGGCCTCTTCCACGTTCGTGCGGTCCTGAGCCATAAAAATGATGGCATTATGCACCAGCATATCCTTGCCGGTGCGGTGGTGCCGCATCTTCATCCCCGGTGTGAATTTCCCCGAACAGATGCGCACAAAAGCGATGCGATCCCGATGGGCCGGATCCATATTTGCCTGAATCTTGAACACAAAACCGGAGAATGTGTCTTCATAGGGGGACACCTGACGGGTGGTCGTAGGCCTTGCCAGGGGAGGCGGGGCCAGCTCTACAAACGCATCCAGCATCTCTTTGACGCCGAAATTGTTGATGGCGCTGCCGAAAAAGACAGGGGTCTGGTTTCCCTTCAGGTATTCCTCGGCGTGAAAAGGGCTGGCGGCCCCATCCAGAAGCTCAATGCCGTTCCGCAGTTCATCGGCCTGGCTGTCGAGAATCTCATCCAGGCGGGGATCATACAGGTCGTTGATAATGATGCCTTCCTGTATCTTGCCGCCGTGGGTGGGTGAAAACAAGTGTATTTGCTTACGGTAGATATTGTATGTCCCGCGGAAGGACTTTCCCATGCCTATGGGCCAGGTCATGGGGGCGCACTCGATTTGCAACTTGTCCTCGATATCGGAGAGCAGCGTCAGGGGATCGAGTCCATCCCGGTCCAGCTTGTTGATGAACGTCATGATGGGGGTATTGCGCATGCGGCATACCTCCATGAGCCTCTTGGTCTGGCTTTCCACACCC
>CAZTLA010000236.1:0-3932 GCA_964614365.1 uncultured Syntrophales bacterium
CCGTGAGCTTCTCCGTCGCGCAGGGCGAGATTTTCGGCATTATCGGGCCCAACGGTTCGGGCAAGACAACGCTGATAAACTGCATCACCGGGTTCATCGCTCCCGATGAAGGGAAGGTGTATTTCAAGGGCAGGAACATCACCGGCTGGCCGGCCCACCGGATCGCGCGGGTCGGCGTTGCGCGGACTTTCCAGGTCATGAGGCCCTACTACTCGCTGCCCGCCTACAAAAACCTGATCATACCGCTCTGGTCGCCGCGGGCGCGGAAGGAGGGCGGCTGGCGCGGGGGCGGAAAACACGGAGACCGGAATACGGTGGCCGTTGACATTCTCGAGGAGATCGGTTTTGAACGCGATTCCCGCGTCCCCTACAAGCTGGCGTCCACACTGCCGACGGGCTACCTGAAAAGACTGGAACTGGCGCGCTGTCTCGCGCTGAGACCGGAAGTGATCTTCTGCGACGAGGTCTTCTCCGGTTTGAGCGCGAGTGAGATCGCAAGCATGCTGCCCCTCATCGAGAAGTTGAAGACGGAAGGAATAACCCTGATCATGATCGAGCACAGGCTGCGCGAGCTGTTCCGGGTGGCGGACCGGGTCATGGCGCTGCAGTTCGGCGAGAAGATCGCGGAAGGCCATTACCGTGACGTCATCGAAGACAGCAGGGTGAAAGAGGCCTACCTGGGAAGCGAGGAGGTATAGCCGTGTTTGAAGCCGCCGGACTGATGGTGTTTTACGAAAACATGCTGGCATTGAACAACGTCAGCATGGCCGCACCGGAGGGCTCCGTGATCGGGGTCTTCGGGTCGAACAGCGCGGGAAAGAGCACCCTCATGTACGTGCTGTCCGGCATCATGCTCGACATCCGGAAGAAAGAAGAGATGCGGGGCGGGGAACGGATAACGCTTTTCGGAACCATCTCGCTCGACGGAGAGGACATAACGGCCTTAAAGCCCCACGAACGGGCGGCGCGGGGCATAATCCTCTGTCCGGAACGGCGGCGCATATTCGGGGAAAGTTCGGTCATGGAGAATCTGAAGATCGGCGCCTACCTCTCGCCGCGCAAGGAACAAAAGAACGACATTGCGTACGTTCTTGGCATCTTCCCCCGCCTGAAGGATCACCTAAACCGCCAGGGCGGTTTCTTAAGCGGAGGGGAGCAGCAGATGCTTGCCATCGGACGGGCGCTCATGGCGAAACCCAAGATACTCCTGCTCGACGAACCGCTCCTCGGCTTGAGCCCCGCCTACCAGAAGATCGTGATTGATTCCGTCCGGGAGATCCGCGCAACCAAGGGCATCACCATCATCATCGCGGAGCAGTATGCGCGGCCGGTCATGCCGGTCATAGACCGGGGCTACATCATAGAGAACGGCTCGGCGATCATGGAAGGCACGAAGGAAGACTTGATGAACAATCCTGACGTCAAAAACGCCTATTTCGGAATATGAGTCTCTGCCGGAGAATTCAATAGATGGACAAGTACGCTCACGCGACGACATTCAGCGGCTTCGAGGAATCCTGCAAGAAGTATCCGGACAATACCGCGCTCGTTTATCTGGGGGATGCGTTCAGCTACGCGCGCCTGCATGAACTGGTGGACCGCTTTGCCGCCGGCCTGCTCGCCATCGGCGTCAACAACCGGGAAAAGGTGCTGCTCTACATCCCCAACTGTCCGCAGTGGATAATAGCCAATTTTGCGATAAACAAGATCGGCGCCGTCGTCGTGCCGGTATCCCCCATTTACACCTCCCATGAACTGGAATACATCGTGAACGATGCGGAGGTGGAGACGGTCGTCTGCCTGGATACGAACTTCATGTATATCCGGGAAATCATGAATAAGACGCACTTAAGGCGGGTCATCGTCACCGGCCTGGTAGATATGGTTTCCTGGTGGAAACGCGCCTTCGGGCATCTGTTCGATAAAATACCCGTCGGACACGTGGAAAAAAACGATTGGGTATTTTCCTTCAGGGGCGTCATCGGAAAGGGCATTGTGCGCCCGCCCGCTATTGAAATAAACCCCGGGGAGGACCTTTCCTATATCATGTATACGGGCGGGACAACAGGCTTCCCCAAGGGCGTGGCGGGCAATCACAGCGGCGAGGTCTCCTACATCCGGGACATTACCGACGACCTTTTCCGTGATTACCTGCTGGAGGGCGCGGACACGGTCATCATGGTGAACCCGCTTTTTCACATCATGGCCAAGGGTTTCGCCATCGCCACGGCGTTCAACAAAGGCAACACGCTGGTGCTTATGCCCCTGCCCGAAGCCGACTCCATTCTGGAGGCCATCCGGAAGAATAAAGTGCGCTGGATGCTCGGCGTGCCCGCCCTGTATCGCATCCTGCTCGACAATGACCGGATAGATCAATACGACCTCAGTTCACTGCAATACTGTTACTGCGGCGGCGACGTGCTTCCCACGGAGGTGCTGAACAAATGGGAGAAGCGATACGGCATACCCATATATCAGGTATACGGCTCCACGGAAGTGGGACACGTGACGTACAGTCCCCTCGACAAGAAGCCCTCGCCCAAGACGGTCGGCAGGCCTCTGAAGTCGCGGCGGTGCCTCATCATTGACCCCGAAACCGCCGCGCCCCTGCCCCAGGGCGAAGTGGGAGAGCTTGCCGTCACCTCGCCCTACACGCTGAAAAGCTACTGGAAGAAACCGGAGGAAACCGCCCGATCCTACATTGCCGTCGGCGACGACATCTACTACCGCATGGGCGATTTCATGCGGTTCAACGAGGACGGCGAACTCGAGTTCGTCGAGCGAACGGCCGACATCATAAAGTACAAAGGCTACCGCGTATCCGCCTCGGAGGTCGAGGCGGCGCTTCAGGACCATCCCGCGGTTGTCGGCGCCTGCGTCGTGGGCGTGCCCGATGCGGCAAGCGGCGAACGAATCAAGGCCATCGTGGTATTGAAGCAGGACGCCAAGGGCGTCGGCAGCACGGACCTGACCAGGTGGTGCAGGGACCGGCTTGCGCCGTACAAAATCCCCAGTTACATCGAATTTCGGGACATGCTGCCGAAATCGAAGGTGGGAAAACTGCTCCGCCGCGAGATACGCGACGAAGAACGCCGAAAACGGGGGTAGCGTGCCCGCATCCAAACTGTACAATCTTGCCGATGCCGTAGAGCGCTTTGTTCCCCACGGCGGCACGGTGGCGATGGGGACGTGCCAGGAGGCGATGATTCCCTTTGCCGCCGGGCACGAGCTCATGCGCCAGGCGAAGCGCGATCTGACGCTGGTGGGCACCGTCTCGGATATTCTATTCGACCAGATTATCGGCGCCGGTTGCGTCCGCAAAGTACGGGCGAGCTGGGTGGGAAACGTCATTACGGGCTCCTGCTATAATTTCCGGCGCGCGGTCGAAGGCGGCTTCCTGGAACGGGAGGATCATTCCAACCTGACCCTGACCATGGCCCTCCGGGCGGGCGCCATGGGCGTCACCTTCATGCCCGCCCGCACCGCTCTCGGCAGCGATCTCTTCAAAACGAACCCCGGCCTGAAAACCATCACCTGCCCCTTCACCGGCGATATCCTTTGCGCCGTCGCCGCCATTACCCCGGATACGGCCATCATCCACGTCCAGCGGGCGGACGAGTACGGCAATGCCCACCTGTGGGGAAATCTGGGCGTCACCCGCGAGGCCTGCCTTGCCAGCCGGAACGTTATCATCACCGCCGAGGAAATCGTCTCTCCCGACGTCATCGGCAGCGATCCCAACCGGGTCGTAACGCCGGGTTTCAAGGTGAGCGCCGTGGCGCATGTTCCCTGGGGGGGCCATCCCTCGCCCGTTCCCGGCTGCTACAACCGCGACCACGAAGCGTTCCTCGAGTACCGGGACAACAGCAAGACCCCGGAGGAATTTGCCCGCTGGCGCGCCCGGTGGGTGGACGCGGTGCACGGCAGCGGCG
>CAZTLA010000237.1:0-3892 GCA_964614365.1 uncultured Syntrophales bacterium
TTCTTGAAAGAATTGGCCTATGAAAATTTCACACATAAATCTTGACAGTACCTGACAAGAACCCCAGGGATTTATAAACTATTACCATTTACTTGTCACTATTTACCTGTTACTATTCACTCGTCACCAGTTACTCGTTACTATTGTACTTCCCGTTTGTGAGAGATCGCAATGTTATTCCCGGCGACCATAATTGATGTGCTCGAAAAAGATCAAAGGGTGAAGTTTGCTTATCTATTTGGCAGCGTGGCTCGAAATGAGCAAAACAGACTCAGCGATATCGACATCGCACTTTATCTAAACGAAGATTCTGTACATGGCGAGACGAAACTGGATATCATCGGGCAGTTGATGGATTGTCTGGGAACAAATCATTTTGATCTTGTTATTCTGAACACCGCGTCGCTGCCGCTGGCGGCACGGGTCATTCGGTGTCGAGAGGTACTGGTGGATCGAGATCCCTTTTCCCGGCATCTCTACGAATCGCGCATCCTCAGAGAATATTTTGATTTTTCCTTTCTGGAAGAGGCGATCCTGAACAGGAGGTATGCTCTTGGTCGATAAAACCCTCATTCTACGAAAATTGGCTGAATTGGAAGAATATCTGAATCAAATCAGTGAATTCTCATCGGTCTCAGCCGATGAATATTCCGGCAACTGGAAAACCCAAAGGATTGTGGAAAGAACACTACAGATTATGATCGAGTTGTGCATAGACATTGCCGGGCACATCATTTCCGACCGAAAGCTTCGGGTGCCTGTGGGTTATGCCGACACGTTCAGGAGCCTTTGGGAGGCCGGTCTGATCAATCCCGGCATGTTGGACATTATGGAGAAAATGGCGAAATTTCGCAATATCGTCGTTCATCAGTATGAAAGCGTCGATATTGCCATCGTAATCATGATACTCCGGAAACATCTGGACGACTTCCTTGTTTTCAGAGATGCCATCTTGAAGATGTTCAGCGATACCAATCTCGGAAAGGACAAAACGAGAGAATAGGGAAAACATGGCAAGTGAATAGTGACGGGTGACGAGTAAATAGTGATATGTAACGAGTAACAAGAAACGCAGGTTTTTTCCCTGTACCATTTACTTGTCACTATTTACTTCTTTTTAAAAGAGGTAATACTGTGGAAAAACAAAAGCTATTGATCGTCGATGATGACGAGGACCTGCGGACGCAGATGAAGTGGGCCCTGGCGCAAGATTATGATGTCGTTTTGGCAGGGGACCGGCAAAGCGCAATGACCGTCATGCGGAAGGAGCAACCGGCAGTGATTACCCTTGATCTTGGTCTCCCACCCCTTCCGGCGGGTGTAGAAGAAGGGTTTGCCGTCCTTGATGATATTCTGAATGAACATGGCCACACGAAGGTGATTATCATTACAGGACGTGGCGAGAAAGAGAACGCCCTCCGCGCCGTGGAGCGGGGAGCATATGACTTCTTTTACAAACCGATCCAGATCGACGAACTGAAGGTGGTGCTCGGACGCGCCTTTCATCTTTCCCAGCTTGAACGGGAGCAACGGGTGTTGCAGCAACGATTGGGTGGAGATGCCTTTAAAGGGATGCTGGGAACCTGCCCAAAGATGCAGGACATTTTTTCCATGATCCGAAAGGTATCGACCACGGATGCCCCCGTTTTGATCATGGGAGAAAGCGGCACCGGTAAGGAACTCGTTGCCAGCGCCCTGCATCAGCTTAGTGTGCGTCGGGCTAATCCCTTCATCGCGATCAACTGCAGCGCTATTCCCGAAAATCTCCTGGAAAGCGAACTCTTCGGCCACGAGAAGGGCGCCTTCACCGGGGCTCATATCCAACGCAAGGGACGCGTTGAAATGGCCGAGGGAGGAACCCTTTTTCTGGATTAGATCGGCGAGCTTCCGCTAAGTCTCCAGGTTAAACTTCTTCGCTTCCTTCAGGAGCGGGTCGTTGAACGGGTCGGTGGCAGGGAACAGATCGAGGTGGACACCCGTGTGGTCGCAGCCACCAACCGTGATCTTAAGGAGGCCATGAAAAAAGGAAGTTTTCGGGAAGACCTTTATTTTCGTCTGGGAGTCATCCTGATGTCTCTTCCTCCCCTCAGGGAACGGGAAGGTGATCTTGTCCTGCTGGCCAAAGTGTTTCTGGAGCGCTATGCAAACGAGAACAAAAAAAAGACCAAAGGTTTTACCAATCAGGCGATTGATGCCATCGAACAGTATTCCTGGCCGGGAAACGTCCGGGAGTTGGAAAACCGGATCAAGCGTGCCGTGATCATGGCAGAGGGGGCAAAGATTACCCCGACAGATTTAGAGATGGAGGCTCCAAAACCGAAGTACGAAAACATGGGCCTCAAAGAGGCCCGTGAGATCCTGGAAAAGGAGTTGCTCTTGAAAGCATTGGCTCGTAACAAGAGTAATTTAACAAAAGCTGCGTCAGACCTTGGTGTCAGCCGCCCCACTCTGTACGACTTGATGGAAAAGTTTGAAATTCCAAAGGGATAATAAACCTGTTAAAGCACCTTACAATCTTATTGTAGATTGTCACAGTGCACAGGCGCCTCCTAAGAAACTTCATTCGTCATTGCGAACGAAGTGAAGCAATCTCGTGCTGTTAGAAATAGCCACGCCCTGTTGGGCTTGCGATGATAATGTAAGTTTATTACAAATAACGCCCGCAGATTTATATTTTGCGGGCGTTATTTTACGTTTAGTTCGACGGAAAAATCGACCATAGGGATTGCTGCTGTCGGCTTCTTTTACAGTCTTAATTTCAATATATATTGCGTGCGCGATCAACCTTGATTCTGAGAAAACCTATACAGGAATTCCGCAGGATTTTCAGTGATGGTGAAAAAAATCATTTGATATTAAATGTTTATATTTTATTCATTGCCGTTCTACATTCTGAAACGTCCGGAAAAATTAACATGAATTCTGAAATACCCCTTCTCTGCATCATTCTCTGGTCACCTTTTTGTCGTCGAATATCTTTACAACCATGCCTTTCTGATCAATTGTCACATTGGGGGAAGGTCGTTCTACAGTAGATAAATACAATTATATATCATGTAGTTACAAAATATATTTATTTATGATTATATTTTGGAACGCTTGTTGCTTCACTTAAGTTGCGAAAGTAAGAAATAAACCATGAATATAGGATGCGTGAGGAGGAAAGTAGGCATGAAAACTTTATCAAAGATTGCGGTTCTATTAATGTTAGCCGTTGCTTTGTCTGCGGGAAGTGCAATGGCTGGAAGCTACACAACGATGGATAATACCATAGCATGGACGGGATATGAAAATCCGGCATATCCAAATGATGAATACGGGGTCCCGAAACTTTCATCGCTAACGGTAAATACTAATGCGCTCGGCGATCTCACATCCGTTATGGTGCAAATGCATTATAGCTCTCGTCCATTGCCGGATTCCCTTTTTATCAATACGAGCCACGATGGAAATCGCGGTTATGAGGGCTGGGACTTTTACGTGAAAACGTTTGGTTATGGTAATAATGTGAATCCAAATCCTAAGCTGTACACGGTTGGAAGCTATGACTATGAATATGCAACACTAGGCAGGATTGGGCATCCAAGCGGAATTGATACGAGTACGGTTCAGGAGGATACGAATGGGCTTCTCGGTCTCGTTGTGTGGGATGAAAATACTCAAACGTTAACGTACAATTTTAATGCGGGGATCAATGTGGGCAATAGTTTCGTGATCGGCTATACCCTGTATTGCGCGAACGATGTAATCCTTACCCCGGAACCCTCTACCATGCTTCTCCTTGGATTCGGGTTGTTGGGAGTTGGGCTTGTGGGCAGGAGAAAGTCTGCTTAAGAACTAACCGCATATTTAACATAAAAAACCTGCCCTTCTGCAAGAGCAGGTTTTTTTA
>CAZTLA010000238.1:0-3836 GCA_964614365.1 uncultured Syntrophales bacterium
GCAGTGAATAACATCCGGGAGCCCGCCGTCGGCAGGTCTTGTTTCAGGTAGCCGAGGTAACCGGAGGAATATACGTTTGCGCCGAACCCCGGTCTTTTCTTCCGGATGTATTGCAAAGCCTCCGGATCGATACCGAGCACAACCATGCCGCCCACCGCCCGGTCAAAGTCAATGGAAGCCGATGCGAGTGTCCAAGTCCAGCCGTCCGCCCTCTTTTCCACTACTGCCTGGGACGCTTCTGCCGGCGAGGTGATAACCAGTTCCTTTGCCTTTACCCCGTGGTATTCCAGCGCCAGCCTCCAGGCTTCCGTCATTTCGGGACCTTTCGGATAATTAAGGTAAACCTTTTTACCGTTGAGATCCTTGATCGTCTTGATGCCGCTGTCCGCCCGCACATGAATAACCCAGCCGGTAATGTAAGAACCGGCTACGTGCCGTATCCAAGTTTCTTTTGGCTGTCCCGCCCTGTTCCCGGCGCCGGTATAGAAATCGGATAGTTCCACTGCCGATGCCGTCATGGAAAGCTCCATTTTTCCTTCCTTCATCAGAGGGGCAAATCCCGTGATTCCGCCGGTCGGTTCGGTAGTCACCTTCATCCCGGAGTACTTGGAAACAACCGTGGCGATCGGCACCACGGTGTTGTAATTGGACGATCCCGATTCGCGAGTCCCCAGAGAGATCACATCAGGTAACTTTGTTTTCTCGGCAGCGAGGGACAGGTCTTTGAGAAATCCGTACCCTGTAACTATGGTTAAGGCTATGAATAATACAACGAAGCTTTGGTTCACCATTTTCAACTTTTCTCTTGCCATTGATGGTCCCCTCCTTTTCCTGCTTGATGCATCCGTTAAATTCTTACATGCCTTTACTCCCTTTTGTCCTCCCGAATGACGCAGAAACGGTTTGTGTTGGATAATCAAATAATAACTCTGCAGTTGTCAAAACAATAATTTCTATGATAGTATAGAAAAAATCTATAATTCAGAACTATTCGGCCTTGTATTTTTCTAGAAACCGGGCAATCGCCATGAAGGGGAGATGTCCTTGGACCTTAACCTGAATCAACTGAGAATCTTCTACTATTGTGGAAAACATCGGACCTTTTCCGAAGCCGCCGATGCCCTTTTTTTAACTCAGCCAACCGTGACTATGCAGATAAAGAAACTGGAGGCGGATATCGGGATAGACCTGTTCCACCGCCTTGGAAGAACAATGGAGTTGACTGAGCCTGGCCGTAATCTTTTTGAATACGCTGACAAAATATTCTTGCTTGCCGAAGAGGCAAAAAATACGGTCCAGAAATTTAAAGATGTCAAAACCGGGGTGCTGAGAATCGGGACTCTGAAGTTTTATGCCAGAAATATGATGTCCACTCTTATCTCAGCGTACCAGGAGAAATACCCGGGGATTCAAGTGGCACTGGATGAAGGCAGCTCTATGGAGATTACTCGCAGCCTGGTTGACCATAAAAATGAACTGGGATTGATTGCTGCCGCATCTCCTTTTCCCCCCCAACTGACGGTGATTCCCCATTTCCAGGAAGAACTGGCACTGGTTTTGCCGAGCAATCATCCGCTCAGCGAGAAGAAAAAAATTTACCTGGAGGATTTAGCCAATGAAGCTCTAATCATCCGGGAGAGGGGGGCGGTTTCACGGGAATTTATCATGGATAAGTTCCGGGAGGCAAAGATCGTCCCCCATATTCTGACCGAGGCCAGCAATCTGGTATTTATCGTAGAGCAGGTGCAGGCAGGCAAGGGGATTTCCTTCATGGCCAAATCGATCTTGAACGGACAGTTTAAACGAAGATCATTAAAGATCCGATCGTTAGCTGAAGGGCCTTTCATGATTAATGTGGTGATCGCCTATCGGAAAAACCGGGTTCTGTCGCCGGGGGCAAGGGCATTCATGGATCTTATGATAACGAGGAAAAACACCATACCCTCCAGAAGATGAATTCGGCGGCGAGCGCTTCCCTTGCAGCATGCTGCGGCGAACCACAAACAACCTTTTCGGTATCTCCTTCCCACATCCTTCATGGACGTGGACGGGTCGCGTTTACGCCGCTCTTACCCTGCAGAGCAATCCCTTGTCTTCCGGGCATCCGAGTACGGGGTCCAGGAAATCGCGATTGACCAACTCATTGACGTTGGCTTGGGCCCAGCCGTGGGGGACGCTGATCACCTGCTCGGCAATGTCCGGACTCAGTTTTGCCAGGAGCGTGATGCTCCCCTCCGTCGTTTCCACGATCATCGGCTTTCCGTCCACGATTCCGTACTTGGCTGCGGCTGACGGATGCAATTCTGCAACGGGCTCGGGGGCAAGCGCACGAACGGCGGGGATGTTTCTGAGCTGCGTGTGGATGTATTCCTTCACTCTGACCCCGGTGATCATGATCAGGGGATATTCCTTCGCCAGGTCAGGGGTGCTGACGGGGCTTCGCGTGGGCTCCACGTGGTTCGGCAGGGGATCGAATCCCGCCTCCTTCAGGGTCTCGGAGTAGATCTCCACCTTGCCGGACGGCGTCTTGAATCCGGCAGTCTTGTACAGGTAGTCGGCCTTCGGAGCATACAGGATCCCCTCGGGATGCTCTTCGAGCTTCGCCAGGCTGAGCTTGCTCGGGATCAGGAGGTGATCCACCATCTCTTCATCCGTCTTCCAGGGGAAGAACTCGCCGTATCCCATCCTTCGTCCTAATTCAGACCAGATCAGCCAGTCCGGCTTGCTTTCACCGATGGGCTCGATAACCTTCTTTCTCTTCATGATGTAGGAGATGCCGTGCATCAGTCCGATGGGATAGCCCCCGATGCCTGTCTGTTCGAGGAAGCTGCAGGCCGGCAGCACGATGTCGGAAAGCTGGGCCGTCTCGCTCATAAAGATGTCGATGGTAACCACGAGGTCCAGCTTTTCCAGGGCCTTTCGATAGGTCTTCGAGTCCGGCAGGGTCAGTGCCGGATTCCCGGCCGTCACGATCAACGCCTTGATCGGGTACGGCTTTTCCTCGAGGACGGCCTGCGGGAAGAGCATAGCATGGCCGTAGGAGGCTCTCCTCCCCCAGAGCACATTGTGCAGGGTGTACTCCTCTTCCCCCAGGGGAACGTCGCCGCCGGCGATGGGAACCCGCAAATCAGTGAGCGGTATGATGCGGTTCGATACCCATCCACCCGGGTTTTCCACGTTGCCGGTGATGGCCTGGAGCAGGGCCAGCGCCCGCGAGTTCTGAACGTCGTTGACCTGGCGGTCCAGGGTGCAGGTTCCCTGGACGATGGTGGCCCCCTTCTGTGCGGCAAAGATGCGGGCTGCCTTCCGGATGTCTTCCGCCGGAACCCAGGTGATCTTGGCCACTTTTTCCGGCGGATAGGCCTTGACGTGTTCCCTGAGCTTGTCGAAACCAATCGTCCATTCATCGATGAATTGTTGGTCCTGGAGTCCCTCGGAGATGATCACGTTCATCATGCCCAGCGCCAGAGCGCAATCGGTTCCCGGCCTGAGTTGCAGATGGAGCCCCTCCGAGGCCAGGGGGATGCGCCGAGGGTCGACGACGATCAGTTTTGCCCCTCTCTTTGCTATCCCCTCGCGGACCCAGTCGGCTACGATCCAACGAGATTCTTCCGGATTATGCCCCCAGAGCACCGTGCAGTTGGCGCGTTCCACGTCTTCGGTAATGTATCTTCCAAAGGTCATCTGCCGGGTCAGGATGCGCGGACGAAAACAGCCCGTTTCCACGGAAAGCATGTTCGGCGTCCCGTAGGCGCCCCGGAACCGCTGGGCAAAAAATGCCGCCTCCAGGTGTTCCACCCCGACGGACCCGCAGTAGAAGGCCAGGGCACGGGCGC
>CAZTLA010000239.1:0-3818 GCA_964614365.1 uncultured Syntrophales bacterium
CCGGCGGGAGAGACGCAATAGGAATTAAGAGGTTGTGTCATAATGTCATCGCGAGCCCAAAAGGGGCGCGGCGAGCTCTAACTACCTGAGATTGCTTCGTTCCGCTCGCAATGACAAACTTTGCCGGTTCAGCAGGGAAGGGTTTGAAACCGTTCCCTGCAAAGAATGCCAGAATTATTAATGTTCGGTTCAATCTGCAAGATCGAACCAGCCTCAAAACTGAAAGAAGGAACGCATGAAGGCAGGTATTATCGCACTGGTATGCGCATTGATGTTCCCCTGCGCTTCTTTTGCCGCCCATCCGCTTGTTACGGATGATACAGGCACGCAGGGGAAGGGGCATATCCAGATCGAGCTCGATAGTGAGTTCACCTACGACAGGGAAGATGAGAATGGTGTAACAACCAAGGAGACGGGCGGTGAAGTTGCAACGGTAATCTCCTACGGCATCACCGACACGATGGATATTGTTTTCAGTCTGCCCTATCAATGGTCTGAGACAAAGGAGGCGGAAGAAGTTGCCGCGAGGGAAGACGGCATCGCCGATATGTCCCTGGATCTGAAATGGCGCTTCTATGAGAAAGACGGTCTGTCTTTTGCCGTAAAGCCCGGCATTACGCTCCCTACCGGCAATGATGGAAAAGGGCTCGGCGCCGGCAGAGTGACCTACGGCCTGTATGTGATTGCCACCAAAGCGATTGAGCCCTGGACATTTCACATAAACCTCGGATACAGGAGAAACGAAAACAAGCTGGACGAACGGGAAGATATCTGGCATGCCTCGCTGGCGTCGGAATTCGTGATCGTCAAAGGGTTAAAAGCCGTCGCCAATATCGGCGCAGAAGAAAATCCCGACCGGACTTCCCGGACTTCCCCGGCCTTTATCCTTGGCGGGCTAATCTATTCCCTGACCGATAGCGTTGACATTGACTTCGGGATGAAAAAGGGGCTTAACCGGACGGAGACCGATTATACTGCCCTTGTGGGCATGGCATTGAGGTTTTGATCGTCTCATTCCTGGTGGACTCGAATTACATAATCCATGAACGATAAAAGCACGGCACATAATGGCGGCGCCACGAAAGCGGTTCTCTCCGAGGGTGATTTTGCGCGTTTAAGCAGGTTCATCCATGATCAGTGCGGCATAAAAATGCCCGCAGCAAAGAAAGTGATGCTGGAGGCGCGGCTCCAGAAGCGGCTGCGACACCTCGGGATGAACTCCTGCAATGCCTATTGCAACTATCTTTTCAGTCCCGAGGGTGCTGCCACCGAACTGACGCATATGATAGACGTGGTGACAACCAACAAGACTGATTTTTTCCGGGAGCCCGGTCATTTTGAGTTCCTGGTCAAAACCGCCCTGCCGGAGATCATGGTCAAGCAGGGAGTAGGCATCTGGAAGAAGCTCATGATCTGGAGCGCCGGCTGCTCCACCGGCGAAGAACCCTATACCCTGGCAATGGTTATAAGCGAGTTTGCCGAACGGTACCCCGGCTTCAGTTTCGATTGTTCGATCCTGGCCACGGACATTTCCACGAGGGTGCTGGAAAAAGCGGCGGCAGCGGTCTATGAGGCGGAACGGGTGCTGCCGGTGCCTGAACCGTTAAAGAAAAAATATTTTTTGAAGAGCAGGGATAAAAAGAAGGAACTTGTCCGCATTACGCCTGAACTGCGGAAGATGGTGCGGTTCCGGCGGCTGAATTTTGTCGAAGAAGAATTTGGGTTGCGGGAGAAAATGCATATCATTTTTTGCCGGAATGTCATCATCTATTTTGACCGGCCTACCCAGGAGAGGCTCATAAACAAGTTCTGCAATAACCTCGTGCCCGGAGGGTATGTATTTATGGGGCACTCGGAGACGCTGCACGGCATGGATATACCGCTGGTTCAGGTGATACCGACCATCTACCGGAAACCGCCATGAAGCATCCTGATGACCTGCCGAAGGTGTATCTGAAGAGCGCAGATCTGCATATAGCGGGCAGACCGGCGATCGTGAGCACCGCGCTCGGATCATGCGTGTCGGTTACCCTGTTCAATAAACGGTTGCAGGTGGGGGCGATCTGTCATGGATTGCTGCCTCACTGCAAGAGAAAGACGAACTGTAGCGGTGACTGCGTTGACGGTTTCAGGTATGTTGACTGTTCCATCAGGCATATGCTTGGACAATTCAGATCATTAGGGATCGGCCATCGTGAAATCGACGTCAAAGTATTCGGCGGGGCGGATATGTTCGCACCGGGAACGAGAGAAAAAGCCACGGTGGGGGCGCAAAATATCAAGGCTGCGCTCAGTGTTATCGAGCAGGAACAACTGAATCTGTGTAAATCGGATGTGGGCGGGGTGCGGGGACGGAAGATATTTTTCTATACCCATACAGGAGAGATATTTCTGAAACGTCTCGGCCTCAGGGATCCCGAATTAACGGAAGAGCTTATCAAAACCGAACAAGAGATGCCTGTCGACCGCGCGACATATCGTTCCAAAGACAGGGTGTGATATGAATAAACAAATTCGAGTGCTTATTGTGGACGATTCCGCTGTTGTGCGCCGGGCGCTGGCGGAGATTCTATCCTCTGATCCGCGGATAGAAGTGATGGGCATGGCTGCCGATCCCTTTATTGCCGCGGAAAAGATGCTCAAGGAAGTTCCCGACGTCATTACGCTGGACGTGGAAATGCCCAAGATGGACGGCATCACCTTTCTCCAGAAGATCATGAGCCAGCATCCCATCCCGGTCATCATCTGCTCCAGCCTCGCGGAAGCGGGTTCCGATACGGCCTTCAAGGCGCTGGAATACGGCGCCGTGGATATCATCCAGAAACCGCGGCTGGGTACGAAACAGTTCCTGGAAGAGTCGAAGATACGCATCTGCGATGCCGTCAGGGCCGCCGCCATGGCGCGTCCCCGGCGCGTCAGCAGGACTCGTGAAGTTCAGCCGAAACTCACGGCCGATGCCGTTATCGCCGCACCGAAGACGAGGGCGATGATGGAAACGACGGAGAAGGTCGTGGTGGTCGGGGCTTCCACGGGCGGCACGGAGGCGATCCTGACGTTTCTGACGGCCATGCCGCTGGATACCCCCGGCATGGTCATCGTGCAGCACATGCCGGAGCATTTCACCACGTCCTTTGCGCGAAGGCTCAATGATTTATGCCGCGTCACCGTCAAGGAGGCGGAAAACAACGACACCGTGATCCGGGGGCGGGCATTGATTGCGCCGGGGAATTTTCATACCCTCCTGAAGAGGAGCGGCGCCCGGTACTATGTGGAGGTGCGGGAGGGGCCGCTCGTTTCCCGCCATCGTCCCTCGGTGGATGTCCTCTTCCGTTCCACCGCGCGGTACGCGGGCAAGAATGCCGTCGGGGTCATCATGACGGGCATGGGAGACGACGGCTCACGGGGGATGGAAGAGATGAAAGGAACGGGGGCGTTTACCATTGCCCAGGACGAGGCGTCAAGTGTCGTGTTCGGGATGCCGCATGAGGCCATCAAGCGGGGCGCGGTGGATACCGTCCTGCCGCTGGAGTCCATCGCGGCGACGGTTCTCAGGAAATGCGGGTAGCGGGAATGCTCGCGCCCCTTCCGGCAAAGCCTCCATGCCGCCACCCAACCTTCCCCCCTCAAGGGTGAGGAATCGTGGAGCGGGAACAGACGGGGCGGTTCAATCTTGCAGATTGAACCGAAACATTCATTGCTCGGTTCAGACTGCAAGCCTGACGACTCCGCAAAAAGTCGTCATACCCGCGAAAGCGGGCATCCAATATGGCTGACAGTTGTCAAGAAGAAAAAGGTCTTCCTGTCCCCTTGTTGAGGGT
>CAZTLA010000240.1:0-3806 GCA_964614365.1 uncultured Syntrophales bacterium
TCCTCGGCTTCGGCGCCTTCAACACGAAGAAGATCACCGGCAAAGACACCATCGATTTCATTAAGAACCGTCAGGACATCGCCGAAGGCATGCTGGTTGACGAGAAGATGTTCGCAGACGTTCTCGGAAAGCCGCAGCAGAAATAGTTTCACCCAGATGTGCATTTCCCGGCAGGCTGCTTCTCTATTACGGAGAGGCGGCCTGTCTTTTTTTACCGACTGTCCACAATGAATATCTCCACCGGCGCTTTGCTGATGAGGCGCCCCCCCTTTTCCGTCACCACGAAAACGTTTTCAATGCCCGCGGAGAATTCGCCCTCGAAGACCATCTTCGGTTCCAGCGCAAAGGTCATACCCGCTTCCAGCAAATCGGACCGGCCCTGAGCGATGTAAGGCGGCTCCACCAGTTCCAACCCGACACCGTGGGCGATAAAGACAACTTTGCATCCCGGAGGGCCAAGGTACTGGTCTTGATAACCCAGGGCTGCCGCCCGGGAAACGGAGAATTGGAACAGTTCGGAGACGGGAGTGCCCGGTATTGCCCTTTCCATAATTTCATTGTGTATCTCCATGGCGGCCAGACAGGCCTTATGGGCGCGCTCCGGCATGGAACCGATGGCAAAGAATCTTGTTTCGTCAATATGATAGCCGTTCATTACGGTACTGAAGTCGATCATGATCGGCTCATCAACTGCCAGGAGTTTGCTTCCGGGGCCGCAGGGGAAGGCGGCGGAAGTGCCCTCGCCGCTCGCGGGTGAGTCCATCATGCCGACCATGCCGCCGCTTCTGCCGCTCAGGATGTGCCCGGGATATGCCTCGGTTTGCTGATCTCTGATCCTCAGCTGCGCCCCGTGGCCATGCCTTCTGGAAAAAGTTTCCATCATTCCGGCAAATTCCAGTTCCGTATAGCCGGGTCGCAACGCCGCTTTCGCGTAGGCGAAGGTGTCCCGCGAAAGCTCTGCCGTTCTTTCCATCTGTTCGATCTCCCAGCCGGACTTGATCATGCGCACCTCGAGGATTTGGCGGGAGGCATCCGCGAAATCCTTCACGGGGAAAATGCTCCGGTAGACGTTGAACGTCTTTACGGGCAGGACATCGAATTCCAGCCCCAGCACCGCGGGCAGAGAACCGTAATAATCCACCATAAGAGCCGGCAGCTCCTTCGCGGAACTGAGGGATACGATGTTTTTCAGGGGCGACTCCTCCCTGGCCCGGGGCAGATATTTCTTCACAAACAAAACCGGCTCCCCCTCCGCCGGCATGTAGAGGAATCCGTTCTGCGCCGTGCCGGTGAAATAGAACAGGTCCACGCGCTGCACTACAAGCAGTCCGTCGATTGCGCTTTCCTGCAGTTTCTTCTGTATCCTTGACTGTCTCGAACGTATTTCCGCCAAGGGGACTGCGAAGTCAGTCATCGTTTCCCAACCTCGTTTTCATTGTGTAGCCTTGTTAAGGCCGGGCTTGAGCCGGATCGGAGACGAGCCGCATAGGCTGCCGCTTGTTCGCCGGCAACGTAACCGGTGGAAAAGGCGGCCTGAAGGTTGTAGCCACCCGTGTCGGCGTCTATGTCCATCACTTCCCCGCAAAAAAACAGCCCGGCAACGAGCCGCGACTCCATGGTGCGCGGATCGATTTCTCCGAGGGAGACGCCACCCGCAGTCACGATCGCTTGGGCAAGCGGCAGAGGACGCTCAATGTTGAACCGCAGGGACTTGAGCAGACCTGTAAGACGTTCGCGCTCACCCGCGCTTATTTGATGAGCGGGTTTTTCCGGCGGAATGCCCGTCATACCGAGAAAAGGGGCAACCATCTTGTGCGGCAGCAGCTCCATAAGGATGTGGCGGTAGCTCCGTTTACCGAAACGGTCGAGATCACGCTGGATGCGCCGGTGAAGCTGCTCCCTCGACAGCGCGGGTTTCAGATCAAGGGAAACGCTGACCGGCCCCTCCGCCAAGGCATCCACAACAGCCAGGCTCATAAGCAAGGTGATCGGTCCGCCAAGGCCGAAGTGTGTAAACATCATCTCACCCACGCGGCTCTCGATAATCGGCTGACGGGGACGCCGTCCTTTTATGCCGTGGCCCGCATCGCCGGAGGGAACCCATGCGGGATCGATCTCGCCGGCGGGACACCGGAAGGAGGTCAGGCGAACGTTGCGGAGACCGACCCCCTGCATGGACCGCGCCCGCTCCCGGTCATCCACGATAAGGGGCACGAGGGCCGGGCGAAGAGGAACGATGGTATGGCCAAGCTTCTTCGCAATCTCGTAGCCGTCGCCGGCAGAGCCGGTGCCGGGATAGGTCGCACCGCCCGCGGCAAGCACGACTGCATCCGCCGGGCAGACGCCTCCTTCCCTGTACGCGCCCGTTGTCCGGCCTTCCCTGACCCGGACGCCCGTAACCCTGGTATGGAGCCGCACATCCACGCCGTGATCGGCAAGGTAACTCCTGAAGGCGGCCACCACATCGCGGGCGCTGTCCGAGGCGGGAAAGATGCGTCCGCCCCGCTCAATTTTTGTTTCCACGCCGTAGCGTTTCAGGAAAGCGAGGAGTTCGTCACGGAAGAATCGATGGAAGGCCCCGTGAAGAAAGCGGCCGTTGCCGCCGTACATCTTGACAAAATCCTCTAAGTCCCCCGCGTTGGTAAGGTTGCAGCGGGTCTTGCCGCTGATGAGGATTTTCTTGCCCGGATGCTCGGTCTTTTCCAGAAGAATGACGCGGGCCCCCTTTTCAGCCGCCCTGCCCGCAGCCATCATCCCGCCCGCACCGCCGCCGACGACTACCACCGTCCCGCCGGCATCAGCCTGTTTTACCATACCGCCCACTGGGGTGCCTGCCTCTCTCGAACATAGGGGGTTAATCCGGCTTTCGGCTTTGCAGTATCACGAAAGGAAAGACGCGGTCAAGCCCCCCTTGGCCGTGCGACAGATTCATGGGTAAGATTTTCACGCCTTCCTAAGGTGATCTCTTTTCCACTAAAGTTATATGCCCATAATGCCGATACCGGCAGACGTTGTGATCGGTGTTTTCGTTCGTGCAAGAAATAGAATCAATACGGGGAGGCCTGAAATGAAGAGACTTTTCCACACGGGAATACTGTCAATCTTACTGTTGTGTCCAGTTGTATTTTTGCCGGCGTCGCAGAAAATCTTTGCCGAAACGTCGCCCACGGCGTCATGCATCACGGCAAATTGTCATGCATTACTAGGAAAAGATAAATACTTACATGGCCCCCTTGCGGTACATGATTGTCTTGCGTGCCACAAGGAAACGGGCAAACATACATTTTCCCCCATCAATCTTGCATCGCTCTGTTATGCCTGTCACGATACGCTCTATACCCCCGTTCACAAGACGGCCAACGAAGGCAGTTGCACAAAATGTCACAGCCCTCACCAGTCTCCCAATAAATTTATGTTGATCGGCTGAGTATCCAATTTTTGTTTAAAAAGCCATCAAGTATCTGTTGGCAGGAGCGTTGCCGGAGGGGGAACAATTTAGTTCTCCCTGCACGCGTTCGTTTACAGATTCTCTTTCCCCCACGATATTTCTGAAATAAACAAAAAAAAGACCTCTCCTTCAAAATGTGCTACATGTTTGAAGCGCGAAACAGGCACGAGTGATCACTCGGAAAGAGCGGACCTGTGTCCACTGACCGAGCAGGGAAAGGAAAGAGCGATGGCAAAATCAGCAAACCGTTCCAAGAAACCGGAGATCGCCGACCTGCGGGACTGGCTGGCGGCAACCAAGGCCCTCGGCGAACTCCAGATCGTCAAAGGCGCCGACTGGAACCTGGAGATCGGCGGCA
>CAZTLA010000241.1:0-3721 GCA_964614365.1 uncultured Syntrophales bacterium
GTTATATAATCCCGGAGTTCAACGCTAACCCGATCCTGAAGACCAAGTTTCCGTATTTTCTCTTGTGCATAATCGAACTGATGCCGGGATAGCTTTACCCCATGAGCCTTAACCCCATACTGGCGGGCGGCGTAGCAAATGAATCCACCCCAGCCGCAACCTATATCGAGCAATTTTTCGCCCTGTTGAAGTCGGAGTTTTCTGCAGATCATCTCCATCTTGTCCTGCTGGGCCTGGTCCAGTGAATTGTCGTGCCGGGTAAAATAAGCGCAGGTATACTGCATTTCCTCTCCGAGAAAGAGGGCATAAAAATCATTGCCTACGTCATAGTGAAACTCGATGAAATCCTTCTCCTTCCGTCTCGAATGCTGCCGGCCTGTGGCATCATCACGATATTCGTGCTGCATGATTATCTTGTTGGTAGGTGCAAATAATAGTGGAAGTGCGCTCTTCAGGAGGTTAAATCTTCTTATTTTCTTAAGACCGTCTTTGCCCCTTTTTTTACGGACCAGAGCAACGAAATCGATCAAATCGCCGTGAATGCCGATATTTCCTTGAGCATAATGACGGAGGAGGTTTTCGTAGGTCGGTTTCCTGAGGAGCGATCCGATAACGCCCGGACCCTTAATAGAAATAAAAAAATCCTTGTCTCCATCGGGGCCAAGCGGAATCCTCGATCCATCCCAGAGGTGAATGGCAAAGGGGGCATTCGTCAAAGTACCGATGGACGTTGCCAGTTTTTTTGCGGCCTCTACGCGGTGTCGTTCGGAAAAAAACTGCATGGACAATCTCCTTTCAGTTTACTGTGGTTGAGCTGGATACGCGATGGAGTGTCTTTTCACTTTCACCCAGATGAGATAGTCGCACTCGGCCTTTTCAGAAGGGTAGATGGCTGGATAAATAAAGCTGAATTCTTGTTCAGTAAAGTAAAGAGCTGGCATAGTAGCCAGGTTGGTTCTATCTCCGGCTTTCCGTACGTTCGGTTTTCCCGAAAGACCGGTTTGTCCTGAAAAATAGGTGAGGGGATAGCCATTCTATAGGTAACTTCTTAATTTAAATAGTTTTTTATCCTGCGTGGCGATGATGTGATAGAACCGGTCCTGAGGGACGTAGATATACGGGACGTCTTCATCCCGTCGGTAAAGGAAATGAGACAGGATCATCCGATTTACCGCCTGGTGGCCGACGATCATAATGTGATCAGCGTGCCGGTTGATGAACAAAGCCTTTTTGATCCCCACGAGTATCCGTGGTTTCATCGTTTCATAACTTTCCCCGCCTGGATAGACATAGGAATACTTGTTCGCCTCTCGCCTCTGGAAGACTTCGAGCATTGATTCCTTTATATCTCTGTATGTCATCCCCTCACAGACGCCGCCGTTGATTTCATTAAACTCCCTGAGGGGAAAGATTGTACAATCCGTTTGCCCTTGAGCAATGAATTGGGCCGTCTGGATCGTCCGCAGCGTGCTGCTCGTAAAGATGTGGGTGATATTCCGCCGGCTGAAAAACCGTCCCAGGGCCTGGGCCTGGGACACGCCTTTCGGCGTAAGGGATGGGTCGCCGCCGATGCGATCGTCCACGTTATATTCCGTCTCCGTATGGCGAATCAGGTAAAGATTTTTCACCACATCGGTAACCAGAAAGTCCCGGACCCACAGATACAGGGGAATGGAGTCGATGTGTTTCTCTTCGATGATCTTGTGCTTCAGGGATTCCATGCGAATATAATTTCTTTCGCTCGTCAATGGCGCATAGATTATGCGATAGTAATCAATACGCTTCAGGAACTCACTCTCCGCCGTCAGACGGTCAAGGTGGGAGAATTCGGGAAGTTTTGTTTTCTCCAGAATGCTCAAGCCCAGCATATCCTCATCATCGTTGATGCATTCAATGAAGAGGATCGGGTGGTCATCGAGGCGATTCTCGATCATGTCTCTTCTTTCCCGGCTTACGTTGGCGGCGTCAAGGATGGCAATCTGGCCCCTGCCATGGAGATAAGCCCTGGCCCGATCCAGGTTAATGCCGGCAAGGTTTTTTCGCAGTACTGCCGCTTCTGTATTATCCGGGTGATAGAAATCAGAAAGGGATGTTTCACGGAGGCGACGGTATTGCCTCCGCAGGTTGCCGTTGTTGAAGATCCTTGCGGGAATGCGGCTCTTCCTGAAGGCATCCTGGAGGCCTATGGCCAGCGTTGATTTGCCTCTTGCCGGAAGGCCCACCATGACGATATACAGTTTTTCATCGCGCATTTGATAAAGACTATTTTCTCATTGAGAACGTGACTTTCTATCGTTGCGGATTGATCTTCTGGTTGATCGCCAACACCGCGTCAAGATTGATTTGGCCGAAGGCGCGTTCTCTGGCCGGTGCATCGTCCTTGCCTGATCTATGCGCCACCGGACCGCCGCCGCCCTTGGTGGAGTCGGTCCGGGGATCGTCCCCGCCGCCGGCCTTGTCAAGGCGGGCCTTGATGGCATTCAGCATATTGACGACCTCTGAACGCGTCACCGGTCTCCACTGCCCGCCGCCCGTATCATTATCCTGCGGCCTCTTCTTCGGGTCGTTTCCCCCCGCCTGAATGATCCGCTGCGCGCTCCAGTAATTCGAACGCTGGGTCCAGTTCAGGCCCTTGGTCGCGGCATAGCCGTCCGAGCCGACCTTCTGGGCATATGCGACCTCCTGCAGATCGTTGATCAAGTTGCCGCTGGGCGTGCCCCCTTCCGATCTCACCATGTCGGCAACGGCGTCGCCAATGGCCTTAGTCAATCTGTCGAGCGTTTCGGCGTCCGATTCCTTTGCATTGCCCTGGCCGCCGCCACGGTAGTCGTCCGTACTGCCGGTGGTGTTCTTGTTGATCCGGTCGGCGCCGAAGGTATCGCCGTAGCGTGCACCTGTTATGACCCGCTTGCCGCCTACGGCGCCCGAAATCGCCTTGCTCGCGCCGGACTCAACTTTGCTGGGCTCGGCAAAGGTGCCTTGGGGCAGGGTGCTGCCCTGCTCGTTCTTCAGGCCGGCGAAGGCGCCTTTCGTGTTCTTGTCCACACTCGTCGAGAGGCCCGAGTTCTCGGTCTGATTCTTGATGTTTTCCTTCAGTTTTGATGCATCGACCGGGTTGGTCTTCTGGCGGTTATCGGTCATTCTGGCGTCGCCCAGAGTTTTCCTGTCCGTCACTGTCCCTGAAGATGTATTCTGCGGAATGGATTGGAAAACAATCGTATCGAAGATGACTGCTGAGACCTGTCTTTTGGAGTTTATGGTCTGAAAATAAACAGTTTTCGTGCCATTAGCGGGTGAAAGGACAAATGCGGGAGCAGTACTGTATGGGTACCACTGCGCCCCGGCGAAATCCTGCCGTTCACTGGCACGGTAATATGCCGCCTCGGTGGAACTGTTGTTCAGGGTAACTGCGGTAGTGGATGTAGTGGCAGTGTCATTGTTGATTTTAAAGTACGATACCGTCGGCAAGGCAAAGGCAATCCCCGCACAGAATACGACGCCCCCGACCGTCAATATAACGAGTCGCCTGTTTATCATATTTCCCCCTCCCCACTCCTGCTGTTGTTATCTGTTCCCCCCCCTGTTTATCCATGACTACATGTTCACATTCTATCACGCTTTGCGTTGGGATCCTACTACATAAATGGAATATCCTGGCTCACCGTTTTCGGGAAGAGGCAAATACCGGACGTTAAGCACGGATCTTTTCTGTTCATCAGAT
>CAZTLA010000242.1:0-3708 GCA_964614365.1 uncultured Syntrophales bacterium
CCGTCATCAGGGCAAAGCCGCCCCCGGAGGTGCTGGCCATCGCCCGCGCCCCGGCGTACCAGGCGCCGAGCGCCATGTTGATGACCCCTATTTCGTCTTCGACCTGTTCCACGATGATATCAGCAGTTCTCGAATAGTCCGCCATGTTCACCAGTACGGACGTGGCGGGCGACATGGGATAGGCGCACAGGTAATTGCATCCGCCCGCCAGTGCCCCCAGAGCCACGGCCTCTCCTCCGGTAATCATGATATGGCCGGCAATGCCGGGGTCCCGCTTAATCTTAATCCTTATCTCGTTGCGGCCAAGATTTTCTCCAATCTCCTGCCCCCTGTCCATGGCCTCCCGGTTTTTACCGCGGACTTCTTCCGGCAGCCGGGCAAAATATTCGACCACGTAACTCCTGCACAATTCCCGGTCCATGCCCAGCAAACCGGCTATCATGCCGGTAGCCACCACGTTCGCATAGATCGCACTGCCTAGTTCCAGGCCGATTTTCATGAACGGGACATCCAGCATCCCCTCCGCGCCGATCTTTTCCTTCTCTCCAATGATGATGGTGTTTTTATCGATGCGCTCTGCAAGATGGGGCAGGGATTCCCTCGTGAGGGGGACGAGGATATCCACTCTGTCCAGAAAGGCGGAAACTCTGCGCGAGGAAATCCTGATCTCCGTCGAGTTTACGCCTCCACGGACGCGGGACATATACTCCTTGGTGGCAAAAATATTGTACCCGCCTCTCTTCAGGAGACGGGTCAGGATCGCTTCGATGGTTTGTATGCCCTGTCCCGCCTCTCCTGCCAGAACGACGGAAAGGTCATCTTGAATGATGCGTGCCACAGCAACTCTCCCGATTACATGGCCTGCCGCGCATGAGCGCGAACCGGCATACAGGCCGAACAGTTCAAACGTACAAGATGACTATTTCTACCATATCGAGGGGCCGGTTACAATAAATGTTGTCGGCGCCCCACATCTTGGTTTTATTCTGGGTATTTTTTCTTGACAGGCAACTCATTTTTACTTACTCTGCCACCGGCAGGAAAACGGGTTCTTATCAAAAGTTCCTCCCCTGACTGCCGCCGTATTTTACGGCCTCTCGTTTCTTTGCAGCACTCTGCAAAATGTTGACTTTAGAACAGCTTCGTAAAAAGTGCCCCCGGCCTTCGTCGAGGCGGGCCCCTCAGGCACGCGAAGCATGAGGAAAAAGGAGACTCCTGGAAATGAGCGACTCAAGGACTATATCCGACGGCAACGGCAATTACCTGGCAATCTGGGCAGCCAGCATCGGCCATGCCTACACGCACTGGTTCCCTTCCACGTTTTATCTGCTTCTCCCCTTGATCAAGGACGATTTGAAATTGACGTATACGGAGATGGGTTTTCTGATTACCATTCGTTATGTCAGCAGCACTCTGGCCAATTTCCCCAGCGGCATGCTGAGCGACATGTTCAAACGCAGGGAACTGCTCATGACCCTCTCCATCATCTGGGTGGGACTGCCCTATGTATTCGCCGGATTATCAAGCAACTACAATATCCTGCTCCTTTGCATGATCCTTATCGGCACCGCCAACAACCTTTGGCACCCGGCCGCCATTTCCGTCCTGAGCGATATATATCCCCAGAAAAAGGGCTGGGCAATGGGATGGCATGCCTCGGCGGCGAATATCGGCGACGCCCTGGGGCCCTTTTTGACCGGCATCCTCCTGGCATGGATGACCTGGCGCGCGGTCCTGATGGTCAGTTTCGTTCCCGGCCTGGCCCTCGGTGTGCTGATCTGGTGGATGCTCGGAGAATCCTCCCGGCGGGCGGCCGCCGAAGAAGCAAGGACTGCCGCAAACGGCGTGAAAAAGAAGAAAAAAGAACCGATGTCTCTGAAAGAGTACTTAACCGGCCTCGGGAAGCTCCTCCTGAACCCCCACGTTTTTATTCTTTCCCTCATCAACGGGGTCCGTTCCCTGACCCAAAACGGACTCTCCACCTTCCTGCCCAGCTTTTTCATGCACGTGCAGCACCTTTCTCCCTGGTTGAGCGGGATTTACATGACCGTGATCCAGGTAGCCGGCGTTGTGGCCGCGCCCATTGCCGGCCAGGCATCGGATCGCTATGGGAGAAAGAAGCTCACGTCTACGTCCCTTTTCGTTACCAGTCTGGCCGTATTTTTACTCGCCTTCCTGAATATCCCCTGGCTGTTTGTCGTCATTTTAGGAACAGTCGGATTTTTTCTCTATGCCCTTCGTCCCGTTTTGATTGCCTGGACGATGGAGGTGGCTCCCAAAGACCTTGGAGGAAGCGCCATCTCCATACAGTTCTCCTTTCAGTCCGCCCTTTCCGCCTTGGCGCCGGTGGCGGGAGGCTGGATTGCCGACCGCTGGGGACTGATGACTACCTTCTATTTTCTGGCGGCCACAGTGCTTCTCTCCAATATGCTGGTGCTCTTCGTAAAGGAGTCAAAGCAGCAACAACCATAAAAAAGGAGGTGGTGCTGTTCGCGGATTTGTTCCTGAAGTCGAGGTATTACGAGGGATTTATTGTCCCAGGCAGCGCTTATCGCTTGGCCTGCCCAATATTTGAAAGGGGGGAAAAGTATGGATGAAGAAGAGAAAAAACAGAAGGACAACGAAAGCGGCGCCGATGGCCCGCTGAAGGTTTCCCGCCGTGGTTTTCTGAAGGGAGTGGGTACGGGCGCAGCTTCGATGGCGCTTACCGGGGTGCCCATTGCGTTGCCTCTTGAGGCGGAAGCGGCTTTACGTGCAGGAACAAAGGAGGCCGTTATACGGGTCAATGTAAATGGCGCCGACTACCGTCTGAAGGTCAAGTCCCACTGGACCTTGCTGGATGTCCTGAGAAGGGAGCTTGGACTGACGGGGGCAAAAAAATTCTGCGACCGGGGAAGTTGCGGAGCCTGTACGGTAATCATGGAGGGCAAACCCATTTATGCCTGTTCCCGCCTGGCCATTGAAACGGACAATAAGAAAATTCTCACTATTGAAGGACTGCCTGACGGGGAAAAAGCCCATCCTATTCAGGAGGCCTTTATGCAAAACGACGGATTCCAATGCGGATTTTGCACCTCCGGCCAGATAATGTCCGTCAAAGCCTTTGTGGATAAATATCCCCGTCCGAGCGTCGTCGAGATGAAAGAGGCTCTTTCGGGCAATCTCTGCCGTTGCTCTGCTTATCCGAAGATATTGGCATCGGCCATGGCCGCAACCCAGAAGGGATAAAAGGAGGTTCCTCTATGGATCAGAAACTGAAAATCGTTGGAAAACGACAGCGAAAACTTGACGCCTGGGAACGGGTCAGTGGAAAGGCAAAGTACGCCTCGGATCTGTACCTTCCCGGCATGCTTTACGGGAAAATTCTGAGGAGTCCCTATCCCCATGCCAAAGTCGTAAACATTGATGTGGAACGGGCGAAAGCTCTTCCCGGCGTGAAAGCAATTCTCACCTTCAAGGATATTCCCTCTTTCCGCTGGCATGCCGACATGCCTATTTTGACCGACATCGCCCGCTATGAGGGGGACAACATTGCCGTAGTCGCGGCGGTGGATGAGGATACAGCCAAGGAAGCCATCGATCTGATCAAGGTGGACTATGAAGCCCTTCCCTTTGTCATCAATCCCGAAGATGCCATGAAACCCGGGACAGTCAAAATCCACGAGAAAGGGAATATCATCGGCGGCAAGCCTTTCCTGTTGAAACGCG
>CAZTLA010000243.1:0-3708 GCA_964614365.1 uncultured Syntrophales bacterium
GCGCTGGCCGGCATCGGGACGCTCGTGTTCCTGATGGGGGTGAAGAATCTTCCGGTGATCGCGGCCAGCCTGACTCGGAACGGCAAGGATCCGGCGACGCCTGCGGCCCTGATCCGCTGGGGAACCACGCCGGACCAGGAAACCCTTGTGGCCACGCTGGGGGATATCGTGCGCAGGGTGGAGGAAACGGGGTTTCGTCCGCCCGCTGTCCTGGTGGTGGGACCGGTTGTCGGTCTGCGCGAGCATATCAACTGGTTCGAGCAAAAGCCGCTCTTCGGCAAGGGCGTCGTAATCACGAGACCGGAAGAGCAGGCGATGGAGTTTGTTGCCCTTCTCCGGGCTCAGGGGGCGCGGGTCATCCATTTCCCCACCATCAAAATCGTTCCTGCCGATGACGGGCGCGATCTCGACCGGGCCATCGGCGCGATCGGGGATTACCGGTGGATCATCTTCACCAGCGCCAACGGCGTCAGCCATTTTTTCCGGCGCCAGCGGGAACTGGGGAAGGACATTCGGGACTTGAAAGGCATTCGCATCTGCGCCATAGGACCGGCAACCGCCGGCGTTGTTGAAGACCGCGGCATCAGGGTGGACCTGGTGCCGGCAAGCTTCATTTCCGAGGGCGTTGTTGAAGCATTCAACAAAGAAGATATCAAAGGAGCCCGGATACTTCTTCCCCGTGCGGAAACGGCAAGGGACGTGATACCCGCAGAGCTTGCAAAACTGGGAGCGGAGGTTGACGTGGTGACCGCTTACCGCACCGTGCCTTCGGGCCGGCAAAAGAAGGAACTTGAAGGATGGATAACAGAGGGAAAAGTGGACGTGATCTCCTTTACCAGTTCTTCCACGGTGACCAATTTCCTGGAGATCATGGGGGGTGATTATTCCCTCCCCCCGCAGATCAAAGTCGCCTGCATCGGCCCGGTCACTGCCGCAACAGCGGAAAAGGCAGGCATGAAAATCGACATCATGCAGGAGAAGTACACCATTCCCGGTCTGGTGGAGGGCATGGTCGAATATTTCCGCAAGCGTGACGACTCAAATGTTCGTGGAGCGTAAGGAGTGGATGCGGTTCATGAAAATTAACGATAAGGAGAACAATATGATCGTGTCTCGTATCGCCCGTCAATTGTGGTTGACGGTTTGCCTGATGCTGATTGCCGTCGTTGTATTCGCACAGACTCAGCCGGAGTCCGGCGAATACAAACCGGAGCCTTTTCAGTCGGGCAAGGATGTCGTATGGGTGCCGACGGCGCAGGCGTTGGCGGACAAAATGCTGAACCTGGCAAGAGTCACGGCGCAGGACTACGTGATCGACCTCGGTTCCGGCGACGGGCGCATCGTCATCAGTGCGGCGAAACGCGGCGCCCGCGCGCTCGGCATCGAATACAACCCGGACATGGTTACCCTCTCGAAGCGCAATGCCGCCATGGAAGGCGTCGGCGACAGGGCGCAATTCACCCAGGCAGACCTGTTTGAAAGCGATTTTTCGCAGGCGACGGTCATTACGATGTTTCTTCTGCCGGAGATCAACCTCAAGCTGCGCCCGAGGATACTGGATCTCAAACCGGGCACCCGCGTCGTTTCGAATTCCTTCACCATGGGTGAGTGGAAAGCCGACGAAACAGTCGTCGTAAATGTGGAAGAAGGCTGTGACAACCAATTCTGCGAGGCCTATTTCTGGGTTGTGCCGGCAAAAGTGGAAGGCGTCTGGAAACTTCCGAAAGGCGAACTCAGGCTCAAGCAAAGCTTCCAGATGATCTCCGGTACGCTGAAATCCGGCTCCCAGAGGGCGCAGATCGCGAATGGAAGGCTGAACGGCGATCTGATCAGCTTTACCGCGGGCAAGGTCGAATACCGGGGCCGTGTGAACGGCAACACCATGCAGGGAACAGGTAAATCCGGCGGAAGCGTTGTCAAATGGAACGCAAATCGGGCAATTGGCGGGTAGTGCACACAGTGTCAGAGAGAAAGGCAGGGACTTGTAATGACCATCGAAGTTTATTTTATCGCGTCCGATAAAATCGGCAGCCAGGACCCGGAACTGGGTGCCCGTCTCATGAGCACCTTTTTCCTGAAACTTATCCAGGCGAACAATCTTCCCTCGCACATCCTCTTGATGGAGCGGGGCGTACAGCTCCTTCTGCCCGAGTCCCCCTGTTTAGACGCCGTCAAGGCGCTGGCGGGAAGGGGCGTGGAGATACTGGCCTGCAAGACGTGCCTCGATTATTACGACATGAAGGAGAAGATGGGGGCAGGCAAGGTATCAAGCATGCCCGAGATCATCGAGGTTATGCAGGGGGCGGACAAAGTCATTCATTTATAGAGTAAGGAGGAACTGATATGTATTTCCCTTCATACCGTCCCAGGCGGTTAAGAAAAAATGCGAATTTTCGGCGGATGGTCCGGGAGACGAACCTGTCCGTGGACAATATGGTCTATCCCCTCTTTGTGGCGGAGGGCAATGGGGTGAAGAAGCCCATCAATTCCATGCCCGGAAATTTTCAGATGTCCATCGATCATCTGATCCGAGAGGTGCAGGAGGTAAAGGAACTGGGCATTCCGGCGGTGCTCCTCTTCGGCATTCCCGACAAGAAGGACGAAGCAGCCTCGGGCGCCTTCGCGAAGGATGGCATTGTTCAGCGGGCGGTGCGGAAGATAAAGGACAAGGCGCCTGACATCCTGGTCATTACGGACGTATGTCTCTGTGAATACACCAGTCACGGGCATTGCGGCATGATTGAAAAGGGCGACGTGGAGAACGACCCCACGATCGAAGTGCTTGCCGAAACAGCCCTTTCCCATGCCAAGGCAGGCGCCGATATGGTGGCCCCCTCGGCCATGATGGACGGCCAGATCGCCGCCATCCGCGAGGCGCTTGACGAGGCGGGCTATGATGCGACTCCCGTCATGTCCTATGCGGCCAAATATGCCTCCTGTTTTTATGGTCCCTTCCGGGAGGCCGCGGAAAGCACCCCGCAGTACGGCGACCGGAAATCCTACCAGATGGACCCGGCGAACGGCGACGAGGCGATTCGGGAAATGACGCTCGATGTGGAGGAAGGCGCGGATATTCTCATGGTGAAGCCGGCGCTGCCCTACCTCGATATCATCCGTCGGGCGCGGGAAGAGTTCGATCTGCCCATTGCGGCCTATAACGTGAGCGGCGAATTTTCCATGATCAAGGCGGCGGCAAACCTGGGCTGGCTTGACGGGGAGAAGGCGATGATGGAGTCGCTCCTTTCCATCCGGCGGGCCGGGGCGGATATTATCATTACGTACTTTGCCAAGGAAGCAGCAAAGGTATTAAATAAATGACCGACATAACAACGAAGACAAAAGAAAGAACCCTGCCCCTCCTGCCGGATACGCTTCGGATGGTGGCCTGGGAAACGACGCGGAGTTGCAATCTCGCCTGCGTCCATTGCCGCGCTTCTGCGGAATGCGGCCCCTACGAGGGCGAGCTGGATACGAAGCGGTGCCTCAAACTTCTTGACGAGATTGCCGCCTTCAGCACACCGGTGATCATTCTGACCGGCGGGGAACCGCTTCTGCGACAGGATATCTTCGAGATCGCCTCTTACGGAACCGCCAAGGGGCTCAGGATGGTCATGGCCACGAACGGCACCCTGGTGACGGAGGAAGTTGCCGGCCGGATGATCGCCTCCGGGATCCAGCGGGTGAGCATCAGCATCGACGGCCTGGACG
>CAZTLA010000244.1:0-3685 GCA_964614365.1 uncultured Syntrophales bacterium
CTCCTCAATTTGGATGCGGCCCTCTTTTCCATCATTTACGTCTTCGTTTCGGGCTCGGTGATGGACCGGATCATGGCCAGTTTCAACGAACGGAGAAGCGTCTTCATCATCTCTTCCCATTCTTCGGAAATTTCCCGGGAAATTTTGATCAAGCTCAACCGGGGAGCGACCCTCCTGTCCGGCCGGGGAGCCTATACCCAGTCCCCCCTGGAAGTCATCTATAGCGTGGTTTCACTTTTTGAACTGGCGAAGTTGAAAGATCTGGTGAGGACGATTGACCCCAAGGCGTTTCTGATCATTAACGACACCCAGGAAGTCATCGGTAAGGGTTTCGATTTCCCGTCCGGCTAAAGCGCCTTCGGCCACAGTAATCGCTGCCCAAGG
Organism: uncultured Syntrophales bacterium; assembly: GCA_964614365.1. Taxonomy (GTDB): domain Bacteria; phylum Desulfobacterota; class Syntrophia; order Syntrophales; family JACQWR01; genus JACQWR01. The sequence continues at coordinate 385 of CAZTLA010000244.1, forward strand.
GTGTCTGATCACCCCAACCTTACAAATTAGCTCCCTATCTTGGTGATCCGTTGCTTTTTTTCCTATAAACCAAGTCTGGTTCATGTGGACGACTTGATACCTATCCCCAGAGAAAGCCTTCCCTTGCTATAAAGCTTAAAGGTACTGCTTCAACCTGCTCAGCTAAGGCATACCTTCTTTCACCGGGATAGATGACGACTATTCTCTCCAGTCCCAGATCAGACAAGGCAGCCCGCATTGAGGGCGTAAGCTTCGGAGCGTCTAACCATTTGCATTCCACGCCGACCATCTTTCCATCCTTGCGCAGCACAAGATCTATCTCCGCCCCGCCATGAGTGCCCCAGAAATAGGCTTCTTCCGGTTCCACAACCCTCAATACCTCTTCAATCACATAGCCTTCCCATGAGGCGCCTGATTTAGGGTGACTCAAGAGATCCTTCGCGGAGCGGATTCCCAGGAGATAGTGCAAAAATCCGCTATCACGGAAATAGACTTTGGGCGCCTTGATCTGTCGTTTCGTAGTATTGGCAAACCACGGCGGCAGTTGGCGAATCATGAAGACATCCGTGAGCAGGTCCAGATAGCGGCGAACTGATGTTTCGCCCATGCCAAGGGAGCGGGCAGGTTCGGCGGCATTCCACACCTGACCATGATAGTGGGCCACCATGGTCCAGAACCGTAGCAGGGTGGCAGCGGGAATTCTGACGCCAAGTTGCGGCAGGTCTCGTTCCAGAAAGGTCTGGACGAAATTCTTGCGCCAGGCAACGCTGTCTGCCTCGGATCGCGCCAGGTAGGAGAGTGGAAATCCGCCGCGCAGCCAGTGGCGGGCTTGCACTTGAGACCCCACTTCCTCAAGACCGAACCCGCTCATGGATATCATCTCGACTCGCCCTGCCAGTGATTCGGAAGATTGTTTGAGCAGCAAGGACGACGCGCTGCCCAGAATAAGAAAGCGCGCGGGAAGGGGGTTCCTATCAGCAAGCACCCGGAGAACAGGAAATAAATCCGGCCGCCGCTGAACCTCATCGATCACGACTAATCCATTCAGAGACTGCAGGGCCGTCATGGGCGCGTCGAGCCTGGTCAGGCTTACGGGGTCTTCCAGATCGAAGTAGCTTGGCGACGCCGCGTTGACCAACTCCCGCGCCATGGTCGTCTTACCGCACTGCCGAGGCCCGAGCAGTACAACCACTCGACTTCGTTTCAAAGCTCTTTCGATTTTGGATAGTAACTGTTTTCGCTCCATCATGAAAAGCATTTACCATGAAAATCCACCATCGTCAAGAGGAATTTCGTTGTATATCATCGGCGATCTGGATGTCCCCTATTTTTCTCGGAACAAGCCCCCGCCCCGCCAGACGCCCGGATGATGTACCTCGCCGAAGGTCTGGATGGCGATGACTGCATCGGGAACGGGATTCTTACACGGCGAGTTCCTGATAACCCTGGACGGGCTCCTGCCCGATCGTCGTTACTTCCCCCTCTTCAAGTACTCGTCAAACCCCGTCATCCTGTCCATGACCCTGTCCGGGGTAATCTCCACGATCCTGTTCACTACCGAAGTCACCAACTCCTGGTCGCGGGAGGAGAAGAGAACCGCCTCCGGAAACGCGATCAGCCCGTCGTTCAGGGAGATGATGGATTCCAGGTCCAGATGGTTGGTCGGTTCGTCGAGCACGAGGACGTTGGCGCCGGTAAGCATCATCTTTGAAAGCATGCAACGGACCCGCTCCCCGCCGGAGACCATAAACGGATATTTCCGGAATGAAACGGGCATATCCTCGATTTTATACTATTCCGCCGATTCCGGCAGGTCGAGCAGAAAACGCCAGATCGGGACTACTGAGATCACACCGCGCCCAGTGTCGATTTGCTCGTCGCTGTCTCGAGTTACGATCGTTCCGGACATGATACCCAGTTCGGCCATCGCTTCGCTCAGAGCCGCCGTCTCCCGTTTGCGCGTCTGCGGTTCGGCCAGTGACTCGCACACCTGGATCAGCATCCGTGTGCCATCGCGCAGCGGGACGATGAAATCGACCTCTCTGCCGGTTCTCGTTTTGTAGTAATAAATCTCCGCGTAAAGACGACGAAGCGCTGTGAAGGTTAGATTCTCCAGCAGATGTCCGGAATTGGCGAGAATCCCCGAGGACACGGAAGCGACCAAGGCGTGATCGATGCAGTAGATCTTCTTCGGATTAGTGTTACTGCGCGCGAGCGACGCATCGAATATTCGTACCGTGAACAGGAAATAGGCATCCTCGAACCATTCGAGATAATCCGCCACCGCCGTCTTGGGGGCCTTGTGGCCCAAAGACTTCAGGTATCCCGTGAGGCTGTTGACGGAATAGAGCGAGGCTGTATTGTCCACCAGCCAGTGAGCCAGATCGGTCACCGCTTGCGGGTGAGACACATCATGCCGTTCTACGAGATCCCGAAAGAGAATGGCATGAAGGTATTCCTGGTGGGTCTTGATCCTCAAGCTCCGTTTCAGACCGGCCACCTCGGGAAACCCGCCGATTTCCCAGTATTCATCAAAAGCTTTCCCGATAAGAAGTCGTTTCTTGGTGGAAAGAGGAGCATCGCTTTCGAGCCCCTTCCAGTCCAAAAACTCCCGGAACGAGAACGGGAACAGCTCCCACGACAAAGCCCGTCCACGCATCTGCGTGGCAATCTCCCTGGAAAGCATCCGCGCCGATGAGCCGGTAAGATAAATCTGGCATTTTTCGGTTCGCATCAGACGATCGACAAATGGTTCCCAACCAGGCACCGCCTGAATCTCGTCAAAAAAACAATGAACCGTTTGGGTATTTTTCTTCTCCGGAAAAAGAGAGTAGTAGGCCTCCGTGATATTCCCGGGGCCATCCTTTCTCAGATTGTGGAGTCGGTCGTCGAAGAAATTCAGGTAGAGGATGTTCTGACGCGGGACTCCGCCTGCCAGAAGCCGCTCCATGATCTGGAACAGATACGTCGATTTGCCACACCGGCGAACCCCGATACAGACGGCGGCCTTGCCGGCAACCGTTTCGATATGCAGGCGTCTGGGCACTCCTGTCTCCAGTTGGGCTTCCTGAAAGTCAAGCATGATGGATTTGATCATCTCATTCATCGGGCTGTCCTGGATATTATTTTTACCGATTATGGCCTTATCCGGCAAGAAATATAACCGGCTTCGGAAGCAAGTGTCAAGGAAAAATCCTGTAATCGGGGGAGATAGTACAGATTCACAGCAGGTTAATGCCGTTATTTGGTATTGTAGATTGTCACAATAAATGGGCAGGAATTTTCTGATTGAATGGGGTTG
>CAZTLA010000245.1:0-3655 GCA_964614365.1 uncultured Syntrophales bacterium
GGAAAATAGTGTTTCTCATCCCATTCATCTGCAAAAGGCGCGATCTTTTCGGCTGCAAAATCACGGGCCATGCCTCTCAACATTTCAAGTTCTTCAGATAAAGCAAAATCCATAATAGAACCTCCTTCGTCCATTTTGAGATCTTTCCATCAATCTAATAAGAGGTAACAGTGAGTAACGGAAAAACGGAAGGAACGTTCAGGCAGGGCATCTTCCCTAACCGCCCCGCCGCCGTCCGTGATGACATGTTCCTGCTTACAAGCGATGAGGTCATTTACCACGTATACCGGAACCACTATTCGAGGCTCTTGTGAAGATTGATGAAGTTGCTTCTGTCAAAACCAAGGGTTTTAAAGAACGATAACAGATCGGTCGAATCCCACCTGACGGATGTGTAAATATCCTTGATGCCCTGTTTCCGATAATATTGTAATGCCTCCGCCGCCAGCATCTCTCCTATGCCCTGGCCCATGTACCGGGGATCAACGCCGAGCATGGCAACCCAGGCGCTCTTCTCAATACCGAAACTGCCGGAAAGGATATAACTTACCCAGTATCCCACGATCGCTCCCTCGATTTCTGCCACAAAACTTGCGTCATCCTCGTTTTGCGTCTCTTTGGCTATGATGCGTTCGAAATCGGTCGTATCGTGGGCGCGGGTTATGGAAGCAGATATCCTCCGGATATCGTCCGCGTCCCCCGGTTTTAACCTCCGCATGAAAGCATTCACCTTAAATCCTCTCTCGTAATGCTCCCTAATCGATTCTTACAATTTTTACGTGATGGCCAACCCACGTAGGGGGAAGATAAACCCTGCCGCTGTTCCCGCTTAACTTGACACTTTTCTCGATCATCTCCTCCCCGAAGATTTCGAATTTTACCTTGGTCTGGGGGACGATCCCGACCGCAGGTTCCTGATTGTCCTTCTTCGTTTTTCTTTCCACCGGCATCCCCAAAAGTCTTTCGTAATATTCTTCCCTGTGTTGGGGGGCACCTTAGCACGGATAGCGTTATAATACAACTATATTGTGAATTTCATAGCACGGCAGTTGTTTACGGTCAAGCGTTTCTTTAAAACAGGGTGTGCGACAATTTCATGAGTAGATTTTCACGCCGCCACCCGATGTTCCCAAAAATCTCCCCGGCGGTTACTGAGAATGCTGCAACGCAGAGCGATAATGCTGTTCGCTCCCCTGACCGTCCAGTGCATCCCCGAATGTTTCAGCCGCTGCCCAATGACGGTTTGGCACCCTGCGTCCAAGACGCCGGAGCCTATAAAGAGACGTCTCGCCCTGAAATCCGCATACCGCACCCGTCCCTTGTTCTTCTCAAAATAACCGATCTCCCGTTCACCTATTGCTTTATCGCATCCGGATTCGATCACGGGAACTGAAAGCACCTGCTCCGCGTATCAATGAAATAGCGCGTGAACTACGATTTAAAAATTGCTGCCCCCGATCTCTTCCGTAAAGAACGAACTATGAAAGAACCGAGTGGCGACAATTGACCGGTAATGGGGCGTTGAGTCCTTCATGGCGCGCCCGCCAATTCGCCTGCCTTTCTTCGCTCTTCATCTCGAATCTCTCGCCTCAAGAGCTTGCCCACTTTCGACTTCGGCAGCATGTCCCTGAACTCAATGTATTGCGGGACCTTGTACGGGGCAAGCCTTTCGTGACACCATTTAATCAGGTCCCGTGCGCTGACGCCCCGCGCATCTGTTCTGAGAACCACAAATGCCTTGATCCGCTCGCCGACGGCGGGATCGGGGACTCCCACGGCGCATGCCGCGGTGACCGTGGGATGATCCTGGAGCGTGGCTTCGATCTCGGAAGCGGAAACCCGATATCCCTTATGCTTTATGACATCCGCATGTCTGTCGACGAAATACAGCTCTCCCTCTTTCATCATGAGGATATCCTTGGTACGATAATACGTATCGCCCTCCACCTGAATAAATGATTCAGCCGTCTCCTCGGGCTTCTTGAAATAATAATTCAAAAAATAGGGAGCGGAGACCAGAAGTTCGCCCGGAGTTCCTTCGGGCACGGGATCAAGCGTCTCCGAATCCACCAGCTTGAACTTCTTTCCTCCCGCAGTCGCCGGGACGCCGACGCTCCGTATCTTCGGCTTCCCGCTCAATGGCGTGGCCGTGTGCAATTCACCCTCGGTCGAACCGTACATTTGATGCAGCGGAAGACCGAACTTTTTCTCCCAGCGGTTGAAAATCTCATCGGGCAGCATGTCTCCTCCCGACCAGCAATACCGCAAGGAACTTAGATCGTATTGGTCCAGCCGGTCATTATCGAGAATCATGCGGTACAGCGCCGGCACACCGAGAAACAGATCCGCCTTATACCGCTGTATGCATTCCAAAATGGCATCCACCTGGGGCTGGGGCATCAATATGGTGGTATTGCCAAAGGCCAGCATCAAGCCGCTGAACACCGCTTGAGCCAATGCATGGTATAGCGGAAGCGTCATGATAATCCGGGAATGCCCCCCGGTGATCTCCGTGCCCCCGGCAACCTCGGCCACTGCCAGCGCCCCGTAATACAAGTTTGCATGGCAGGAGGGTATCCCTTTCGGTTGACCCGTCGTACCTCCCGTGTACAGCATCCGGCAAACATCGTCCCAGGCAGATATCGCCGGCCTCTGTGGAACGGGGGCGTATTTCAACAGATCGGAGAAACGATAAACACCTTTGCCCCTTTGCGTCTTTCCCCGCGGAACGACGTGGAACGCAAACCCGACGGCCTTTTTCCACAACGGGAGCATATCAATCAGATTCGTGTGGATGATAATCCTCAAGTCGCTTTGGGCTTGAACTTCTTTCACGTATCCAAAATTTGAATCCATGCAGATGATTGCTTTCGCCGTACAATCCCGCTCCATATGCGCTATTTCACTGGGCGTATAAATGGGCGAAATCGGCACGGGCACCGCTCCAATCTCCATGAGGGCATAAAAGGCAATGACGAATTGGGGCGTATTGGGAAGATAGATGAGCGCCTTGTCACCCTTGCCTACCCCAACAGCATTCAAGCCGGCGGCAAAACGATCGATGAGCTCTTTGAGTTCGGCGTAAGTGAAAGACTTGTTCAGGTACACCAACGCCGTGGCGTGGGCAAACCGTTCAGAAGCCTCTTCGAGTATTCCGAGCACGGATTCGCTTTCTTTCCTTGAAGCCATATCGGTCACTGTTCTTCCCATGCGAGTTCACATCCCCAGGTAGGCCGACTTCACGTCTGGATTCTCCAGCAGGTCCTTCGAACTGCCCTCTATCACCACGTTCCCGTTCTCAATGATATACCCGTAATCGATGACGGGGAACAAGGGCCGGGCGTATTGTTCGGATACTACAATCGTGATTCCCCGTTCTTCGCCGATCTTTTGTATCGCCTCGATGAGCACGTCCTGCATCCCGATGCTCAAGCCCAGAAACGGTTCGTCGAGCAACAGCAATGTTGGCTGGCACATCAGGGCCCTGCCGACGGCAACCATCTGCTGCTCTCCACCGCTCAGGAAACCCGCCGCTTTCTTTCTCAATCCGACCAACGGAGGGAAGAGATCAAACACGTATTCCAGGGTATCTTTCCACTGGGACCGATTTGCCAGGTAGGCGCCGATTTTCAAGTTCTCCAGCACGCTGCTTTCC
>CAZTLA010000246.1:0-3609 GCA_964614365.1 uncultured Syntrophales bacterium
CCTCCTCAGGAATATGCGGCTATTATATCATAAATGATTTAGAAATGGAATAATTCCAATTCCAAATCAGAGCGCTCTCATCGTTGGCTTCGTTGTCGGCTCCTCGACGTACGTAGATGTACGACTGCGTCGCCTCCTCCTCGCCGCCTTGATATCATCTCTGATTTGAAACTGGAATAACCGGCTAACCTATCTGCTGCGTTTCCCTCGTCCTGCGCCATTCGACGTACGGAAAAGTACGCCTCATGGCTCAGGACTTCGGGAGCCTTGCATCTGGACATTTTTGAACAGCCTGCGGTTCCCCCGTCATTTCAGCTTCCTTCTTTTTCCCGCAGCATTGCCCTGAGTTGGGTGACTAACGATTCGTAATCGTCCACACCCTGGGCGATGACTTCTCCGGGACAGGCGGCACTATGGTCGGAGGTAAGGATGTTTGCCACGATTGTTCCGGCCGTGAGGGCGATGCCTTTTTCTTCCAGAAAATCTGCTGCTGATTCCGATGCCACTTCCGTGACCACGGAGCTGATGATCCCTGAATAAACGGCCAGTTTTGCGGCGGCGAGACCGATTACCTTGTCATGCAGGGTGCAGTTCTCGTACCCGCCCCCGTACGTTTCCAGACAGGTGACGAGCGGCATGATGCCCCGTCCCTGGGAGGAATGGACGATTGCTCCTGCGTGGATCAGGGCGAGCGAATATGCCCTGAAGTCCGGGGCACTCATGAGATAAATCTCTTTACGGGCTTCACCAGAAAGTGGATGCCGGCAGCCCAGAGGGTGTTGGACACAAAGAGGGCGATCGCCAATCCCTTAATCAGTGGCAGCGGGAGATGGACAAGGTAGTAATCGCTCAGGATAAGCCAGGGGAGCTGGATGGCGTAGGCCAGCCATACGGCAGGAACCGTGCGGAATCCTTTCCGGAGGAAGAGGCCGGTGAAGAAACCGAGCAGGGCGTTTCCGATCAGCAGATAGGGGTTGCCCATAACGCAGGCGCTGAAGAAAGAGCCGGTAAATCCCGATACCAGGCCACCCCAGGGGCCGTAAACGGCAGCCGCCAGGAAAATACCGGCCTGAAAAAAGTGCAGCCTGAATCCCGCGGCCACGGGTACATTAACAGCGCCCAGCAGCTCCGACAGGGCAACCAGCGCAACGAGCATGCCCGCAGCTTTGTAATTCCATTTCACGTTGAACGACAGCGTATCCGACTGCATCATGGAAACACCTCCTTTGAACGGCAATCGCCGCCCCCGTAATATACCATACACCACCCTTTTCCAGACAGCGCTTCCTTCTTCCGCTCTCTTCTCCTCCCGTAACATTTATGTATGAGGCAACGGGAAGGGGACGCGTGATCTCAGTGGCCCGTGGAATTTTGCGGGTCCGTTGGAGCGATTTGGACCATGGAGTTTTGCGCGGCTACAGCATGTAGTTGCAGACCCAGTGCACCGACTACTTTGAGGATAGTATCAAAGCCAGGACTGCGATCACCGGAGAGGGCTTTATAAAGGCTTTCCCGTGACAGACCCGCATCACGTGCCACCTGGGTCATTCCCTTCGCACGGGCAATATCGCCTAGAGCCTTGGCGATAAATGCAGCATCACCTTTCGCCTCCTCAAGGCAAGCTTCCAGATAGGCAGCCATCTCCTCTGGTGTTCGGAGATGTTCGGCAACATCGTATCGAGTGGTGATAGTTTTTCTCATCGGTGACTCTCCTATAAGTTATCTGCGAGGCGCCGGGCAATTCTGATATCGTTGGCCTGGGAGCGCTTGTCGCCTCCTGCCAACAAAAGAACCACCGTACGCCCCTGCTTGGTGAAATACACCCTGTAACCGGGGCCGTAATCGATTCGCAATTCAGAGACTCCCGCCCCTACAGCTTTCACATCTCCGGCATTTCCGGCAGCCAGGCGCTCGATTCTGGTCTGAATTCGCGCTCTTGCACGGATGTCACGCAGTCCGTCAAGCCACTGAGAGAAAGTCTCGGTCTTGCGTAGTTCGATCACGGTGCATGGTAGCCTACAGGCTACACTTTGTCAATACCTTTTTGAGTCGTCGGAGTTATGAGGCACAACGGGGCTGCCGATCAGCGGCTGGCGCACATGCGGACGTACTCGCGGGAACGGCTGACCACTGCAGCCGCTTGATGGACCGGCGCGGAACGCGCCGTAGTGTTCCATGCGCTGGTTCTGCCAGTTTATCGTCTGTCTTTCCAGTAGTCTGGTTGTCGATGCAAGTGCATAACCGCGAGGATGTAAACGTGGTCTGACTCAATGCTGTAGAGGACGCCATAAGGGAAACGGTTGATCAGACAGCGGCGGATATCATCTTCCAGAACCGGCCATGCGAGTGGATAGGACAGGACGCTTTGCACGGAGGAATAAACCTCAAGAGAGAAGTCTTCTCCCAATCCCCGCTCGCACTCTTCATAATACGCGATGGCCTCAAGGAATTCCGTCTCGGCTTCTGGATGAAAGTCGAACGTCATCTTGCAAAGCGCTCTCTGATTCTTGCGAAGACACGATCTCCCGGAACGGACCTGACACGTCCGGAACGGAGTTCAGCAAGCCGCCGCTTGGCAAAGTCCACCCATTTCTTATCAATATCCGGGTTCGGTAGGTTCAGGGTGCGAAGAATGGAGTCTACCACGATGACGCGTTCTTCCACGGGCAGAGCGGTGGCCTCTTGAATGATTTCCTTTGTGCCGTGCATAAAAATAACCTCCGGTAATCTCACCTAATAATAACACATGCCTTCGTTTTTCACAATTTCAAATAGCAGAAGGGGGCTGCGGATCAGCGGCAGCCGCTTGATGGACCGACGCGGAGTATCAACGCCATTACGGAATTGAGCGGCAACCGCAGCCGGCGCTTGAGTAAGTGGACGTTTGCGTCCTCTCACGAAGCACCGGCTGGCTCACTTCTTGTGCATCGGAATCACGTTAGGGTCACGGACTTTGGTCCCCTGCTTCTCGACTACGCGATGCAGGAAATTCGGTGCGACATTCCAGTGTTCACCGGAATCGGTTATGACCGTGACGGTCTTCTTGTTGTACCGCGTAACCATTCCAATTACGATGGGGCGACCTTCCGGCTCAAAGGAGACACGATCACCGATCCTGAAATCGAGCATCCGCTCATGGGCCCGCGCCTGACTCAGAAATCTAAGACGCTCGACGATTCGATTATTGAGATCGATGAGTTCCGCTTCTGAAAGATTATTGATGTCGATCTTCATCTCATACCCCACAGTCGGACAAATAACGGGCAATTACGCGATGGCTACAGCGCGTAGCGTCCGCGCCATCGGGGAATTGAGTGACGAGTGCCACTGGAAAATGTTAAAGAGTATGAAACCGATTTGAAAATCTCAAAGCACTGCCTAACGGATTATGTGTTTTCAATTTCCTTGAGAACAAAGTTTAGCAATGACTTCCCAAGGTCAGTAATCTGATATTTATTATTTTTTGCACCAAGCTTAATGCTTGGCGTAGACGCTAATTCCAATATTCCAGAATTAACAAGGTTTATTATAGCGCTTGGTAGTGTAAAATATTCTGTGTGAAATTCATAATGGCAAAAAAGGTAGAAAAAAAGGCGCTTTTCCTTTAGA
>CAZTLA010000247.1:0-3589 GCA_964614365.1 uncultured Syntrophales bacterium
GGAATATTTGTTTTCAGAAATGATGGTCATCTACAAACTCGCATACGCTTGCGCTCAATTAAATGTGAACCCGTCCCCGATTTCCTGCCTTATGGCACCGATGGGTAATATGCCAGATGCAGCCTGGAATATAATGCCGTTTCGCTCTTGCCATAGACTCTTGGGAAAAACAGCTTTTTGGGGCTGGTTCAATCTTGCAGATTGAACCAAAACATTAATGGCTCGGTTCGGGCTCCAAGCCTGAACCAGCGAGGGGAGGGTGAGCAGAATATTGGTCCCCCCACCGAACCTCCCCCATCAAGGGAGAGGAATCTGAGTGGAACGCATTCATCCACGGACTAATACCCGTGGTCTTCTGCTTTTCTTTGGAAAAAAATCCAAGTCCTGTTATCAGACATTATTTTAATCGGTGGCTGAACCTTTTAATTGAGATATTTCATGAGGAGCGGTTTCAATTCCACCAGATAGTAGCGGAAAATCTTTTTTGCCATCCGGTCCGCCTCTTCACCGTAGAGCGGCGCCACCGGCAGATCGATCTTCTTCGCCCAGGCCAGAAATTCCTGATCGGAGAGCGCCTTTTTAAAGGCGGCGATCAGGGTGTTCGTGATCTCTTTCGGCATCTTCGGCGGGGCGATGAAGAACCGATGGCCGGCAACCTTTTCCGCCAGGTCGGGCTGCCCCAGGTCTTTGCTGGTGGGAACCCCGGGATACCCGCCTTTTCCGGTAAAATCCGCCAATACCCGTATCTCCCCCGAAGCGAGGAGCGTTTTTGCCGAATCATCGGATCCGGCCGCCATCTGGACATCCCCCCGGATCAGAGCCGCCATCATGCCTGCCGTGCCCCCGAAGGGTATGAGCCTTGCCTGGATGCCGAAGGCCTCCTTGATAATGATCGAATCCACGTGGGTCGCCCGTCCAAACTGGGCGATCCCCCATTTCAGCTCCTTTGCCCGTGATGCCTTCATCACCTCATCCCAGTTTGCAAAACCGTTTTTCTTGACGATCACGATCCTCGTGGTATCGTTGAATTGCAAGAGATAGGTAAATTGACCGAGGTCGAATCCAAGGTCGGACGTCAGGGCCTCCGTGGCAAACGCCGAATCGAGGGCGCCGAAGGTATACCCGTCCGGTCTGGCGCGGTTGAGCATCTCCAGGGACTTTCTGCCCGCCGCACCCGGCTCGTTCTTTATGATAACCTGACCGCCCTTGGCCCCCGGCGCTATCTCCTTCAGATATTTCGTCAGATACGGCGCAATCCCCCGGGATATCATATCGTACCCGCCGCCCGGGGCGTTGGGAACAAGGCAGGTCAGTCGTTCTGCCGGATAGATATCGCGGGCATAGCCGGGAGCGACAAGGCCGGTCGGTCCCAAGGCCAGAGCCCCGGCCGAAATACCGAGCGTCCTGAAGAAATCACGGCGGGTGAAAACCCCCTTCTGGTCATCGTTTCTTTTGTCCATGGATTTCCCCTTTCATGCTGCCGGTGTGCGCCCCCGTCGCTGTCCCGAAAGTATTATTGTTTATCCGCAAGATATTCCTTGAGCGTCTTCTCCTTGCCGGCGTAAAATCTGCCGATATCCCTGACCAGTTTATCCAGGTCCTTGCCAAAGAGCGGATCGAAGCTCATCTGCATTTTTTCGTTCCAGGCCAGAAATTCCTTGTCTTTCAGAGCCTTCTGCAAGGATTCCACCAGGACCTTCTTGATGCCGGGCGGCGTGCCGGGCGGGGCTACGACATATCGCTGCGAGCTCACCACATCGTTGAGTTCAGGAAAGCCGATATCCCCGACATTCTGAACCGTCTTGTACTTTGTCTTCTCCGAAAAGGTAAGGAGGGGACGGAGTTCACCCGCATCAATCAGATTTTTGACCGAGTCCTCCGACTGCATGCCGATCTGCACATCCCCGCGGATGAGCGCGCCGCTCAACCCGGCAGACCCGTCAAAGATAACCGGTCTGGCATTCAGTTTTGTCGTGTCGAGAAAGAGCACTGTCGCCACATGGTTCGAACCTCCGAATCCTGTAATCCCGAGCTTTACGGGCGCCTTTTTCGACGCCTTCACGACGTCATCCCAGGAATTCATCGGCGACTTGCCGTTCGTCACCACCACCTTGCTCGCCGCGGCGAGCCGGGATATATACGTCATCTCAAACATATCAAACCCCAGCGTACCGAGGACGGTGTTGGTGTGCAGCATCTCGCCGTCGCAGGCCAGGGTATAGCCGTCCGGTTTGGCATGCCGCACTTCGTTCATGGTTCTCAAGCCGCCGCCGCCGGGCAGGTTCTTGACCACCACTCCGACCCTGTCCGGGGCGCCGGAGGCGGCCACGAGATATCGTTGAAAATACGGGGCGATGCCCCGGACCATCAGGTCCGTTCCCCCGCCGGCGGCCAGGCCGACGATCCAGGTAAGTTTTCTCGCGGGAAAGGGCTCCAGGCCGAAGGCCGGCCGCATGCCCCCCGTCCAGGGCGCCGGCGTTGCCATAACTCCGGCGATGCCGGCAGCCATACGTAAGAAAAACCGTCTGGTCAGCAAACCGCTCTTTCCGGTTTCTTGGCGATCCATCGCTTCCCCCCCCTTTTTTTATATTTTGACTCAGCTCCTCAATACCCCTCCGGAACACCGTACCGGTCATCGACTTCCCGGGCCGCCCGCCCGACGAACTCAAGCCGTGTCGTCTGTTCGCAGGAAAAATTCTGCGGCAGCTTGCGCCATACCTTATATTCCTCTGCGATGTCCTGCAATCCTTGAAGATTCACCCCGCCGTCGGGAGGCAGATACTGCGCCGATGCGATCTGTCCGTCGAGGAGGGATTCATCAAACTTTCCCCACCCGAACCCTTCCTTCCCCCAATCATAGGTAAGATACATATGGCGGATGCGTTCGGTGTTCTTCTTGTCCCGTGCAAAACGGTAGCCCCGGATAATCCCCTTCAAGACCTTGACTACTTCCTCGGGATAGCGGGAAAGGATATCGCCCCGCGTCGCAATCACCCGGCTCGGCAAGCCATAGGGATGGGTCTCCGAGCATTCCGCCAGGCAATTGAAACCGGCCTGGCGGACCAGATCGAAGAGTTCCGGCCTTTTGTAATGTCCCGTCAGGCCGATGGCCTGATAGTCGCCCCGGTCCAGCCGGGGTTTCTGGATTTCGAGGGAGCCGAATCCGGCGTGGGTCACCCATTCCACCTCCCGATCCGGATCGATCCCCGCCTTCCTGAGCAGCATGCGGATCCAGGGCACCTCCCGCGATCCCCCTTCTTCCTTGCATCCGATTTTCCTGCCCCTGAGGTCCGCGATCGATTTGATATCGGGCGTGCCGATGAGCGTAGACGGAAGTCCGTTGATCATGGCGCCGAGAATGTAGAGCTGCTCACCCTTGCTGCTTGCCTCGAAGATCAGTCCCGGTTTTACGTCCGCACCGAAATCGATCTTCCCTGACCGCAACGCCTCCAGCGTCAGGCGATCCTCGCCGGTCGCGGTCAACTCCACCTCCGGCAAACCCTCATCCCGGAAATAACCGTTTTCGATGGCCGCCAGGGTGCTCACCCGGTGATAGGCGTGCTTGTGACCCGTGGCCATGACAATCTTC
>CAZTLA010000248.1:0-3523 GCA_964614365.1 uncultured Syntrophales bacterium
GGCTGGGTGGCTTATCGGATGGGCGATCAAACGGCCATGTGGCTCGGCAGATTAAGCCTCAATCCCGTAAAACATCTCGATCCCATCGGCACGCTCATGCTTTTCATTTTCGGGTTTGGCTGGGCGAAGCCCGTCCCGGTAAATTTCAACAACCTGCGCGACGCGCGCAAGGGGCTCATATTCGTTGCGGCAGCGGGAATCGTCGCCAATATGGCATTGGCTTTTCTGGCCTTCTTTCTGTATCGCCTTTTATCGCCGTCACCCTCGGGGGTTCCGGCGACGCTTCTCTATTACCTGGCGCAGATCAATATCATGCTCGCCTCGTTTAACCTGATTCCCATTCCGCCGCTTGACGGTTCGAAGATCCTTATGGGGTTCGCATCGGCACGGTTCCAATATTCCTTGTCTCGCCTCGAACCCTACGGATTCTTCATCCTGATCGGCCTCCTGTACATCGGGGCGCTCAATCCCCTGATCGCTTTTTTCCGGTGGAGTATTTTATCGCTCATCGCTATCCTGCTGCCGTGACGAGAAAGCGTTCTCATCCTTGTAGCGCTCCAGCACCTGACGGATGACCTTGGCAATATCTCCCCGGATAATCGGTTTCATCAAAAATCCGGCGATGCCGAGGGCCTTGATTTTTTCTTCCAGAATCCCCTCGGTGAATCCCGTACAAAGAATGATGGGAATGTCGGGCCGGATTCGTTTGATGTTTTTCGCCAGTTCTATGCCGGTCATGTTCGGCATGGTGTTGTCGGTGATGAGAAGATCGAATTGATCCGGTTGAGTTCGGAACGCCTCCAATGCTTCGATGCTGCTCGTACGGGAAACGACCTTGTAGCCGAGGCTTTGCAACGTCTGCATGCCGATGTCTGCCAGCGCCATTTCATCATCGACAAAAAGAATTCTTTCGCTTCCCTGGGGGATCGAATCGACCGGCGTGGATTTTTCCGGAGGCCCTGCCTCAATCGTAGGCAAGAATATTTCAAAAACGCTCCCCTTTCCCGGTTCGCTCTTGCAGCGGATATTGCCGCCGTGGCTTCGTATAATTCCGTGGACGACCGACAACCCCAAGCCGGTTCCCTTTTCCGGACCCTTTGTCGTAAAATAGGGATCGAAAATCCTCGCCTTGACCGATTCATCCATTCCATGGCCGGTATCGCTCACCGTCAGTATCTGGTAGCGTCCGGGTTGCATATCGATGGATAGATTGGGATGGCCCGCTTCCATTTCCACTTCCTCCAGATTCACCTCCAGCACGCCCCCGTGGTCTTCCATTGCGTGGGCTGCGTTCGTGCAGAGGTTCATCAACACCTGATGGATTTGTGTCGGATCGGACAGCACCGGGTTCAACCCCGGCTTGAAGGTGTGGCGGATCTCGATGGTGGTCGGCAGTGATGCACGCATCATCTTTATGGCTTCTGATGCAATCGGTTTAATCAGCAGGGGGAGGCGTTCCTGGTTGCTCTGCCGACTGAACGTGAGTATCTGCTTGACAAGGTCGGTTGCGCGGATGCTCGCCCGGAATATTTCTCTTAAATACCGATGCATTTTGGTCTTCTCGGCAGCATCCAGCAATGCCAATTGTACGTACGCCACAATGATTCCCAGGATATTGTTGAAGTCATGGGCGATCCCTCCTGCAAGCGTGCCGATCGCTTCCATCCGTTGCGAATGCCTGAGTTGTTCTTCCAGTTGCCTGTTTTCCGTCTCCCGCTTCATCAGAGATTCGGACATTTGATTGAAGGCAATCGCCAGCTTTCCGATTTCATCTTCCGTGTCAACGGGGACTTTTCTGCCGAAGTCACCTTTTCCCAGGGTTTGAACCCCTTCCGTCAATGTGTTCAGCGGCGTCACGATTCGTTTCACCGTGAGATAGACAATTCCGGAACCCGCAATCAGAAAAATAACGCCGATCAGAATACTGTTCGCCAGCAAGGCGCCGAGCTTCTTGTTCAAGGCGTCTTTCCCTATGGTTATCCTGACGAATCCGATGGTACGGTCCTTTTCCGGAAACGATTTATCATCAATGAGCAGGGATTCAGCCGCCCGGTATCCTGAACGAGAGACTACCGGCGACCAGAATTCCATGGTATTTTTGTTTTCAACATAAAAAGGAGACGGTGACGTCTTGAGCTTATCAAATATTCCGGCCTCGATTAGCCCATCAGATTTATCGGCGGCACCGGAGTTATTCATATTCCGCATGCCGGATCGTTTCTGCCTCGTGAGCGGACGCCCTTTCAAATTGTAGATGGAAACTTCTTCGGTTTCCACTTGCTGGAATATCCCATCCACGGGATTCCTGAGCAGCTCTTCATTCTCGGAAAATATGCCGATCCGTGAATTGTACGCAAGGACGCCGGCAAGCAGGAGGTTGTTTTGTATCAGCGCATCGGTCAGCGATTTGCTCTGATGCTGAAAAAAGAAAGCGGTAAACGAGAAAGAGATGACACAAATGAAAAAGGTAACGATCGAAAAAATCTTAACGGCAAATTTGTTCTTAAAGATTCTCAGAAACGGTAACTCCATGTGTTATCCCTCAGCGAATGACGTTGGTGTTTCCGACAACCTTTTGGTCAATGACAATTCCCAATTGAGCGGCTATTTTTAAATTAACGGATAACAAGGCCTTGCGGGCATCAACGTGCCGGACCTCCCTGACCTTACTTCCCGAGAATATCTTCTGCGCCATCTCGCCCGCCTGAGCCCCGATATCGAAAGGATCGATGCCGATGGACAGCATTGCCCCCATTTCCAAATATTTTTCTGAAAAGGTAAGAATCGGTACGCGATGTTCCAGGGAGAAGAGAAGCAGGGATTCGACCGTTTCCGGCGTTACCACCGTGATGTCCGGGAGCATCCAGAAGACGCCGACCCTGCCTTTCATTCCGTTGATGAACTGGGGGACGTCGCGTGGGCGGCGAATCGCCGTGGCAACCAGACCGACGTCCATCTTTGCGGCGGCATCGCGCACCCCCTGAACGAAGGCGCCGGATTGGACAGGATCGTAGAGCAGGCCGACGGTGCGCAGGGCAGGAATCACCTTTACGAGCTCGCGCAACTGTTTTTCCGGCGGCAGATTCATGCTGACGCCGCTGATAGTATTCTCCCCGGCGACGAGGGATTGGGGATTCAAAACCATGCTATAGACAATCGGTATGGTTTTAACCCGTCTCGCAATCAACAGGGCATCCCTGCCGACGGCGAGGACCATATCGGGCCTGATCTCCGAGATCTTCTTGAGTACATCTTTGTCTTTCTGATCGGAGATGAGAAGCCGTTGAACTTCGACGCCGCAAGCGTGTTCAAAACCTTTGATGGCCTGCTCGTAGGGAGCAACGGGGACGCTCACGACGGCCAGGACCTTCTGGCCTGCTTCCGCCGATCCGGTTGCCAACGTTAAAAACACCCCGACTATGCAAATCGTTTTGGCCACGGATGTCCTTATTGCGGGTCCAAAAATTTAGTGAGAGAAAAATAAATTCTTGAAAAAGTGCGTCAAAGCGGATAAAACCTACCA
>CAZTLA010000249.1:0-3502 GCA_964614365.1 uncultured Syntrophales bacterium
AAATGTGTCCACGATTGCCATGATCGTCACGGGAGAGAACCGCCCCATTGCCATGCTGCAACTGGATTACCTGGTTGACGGAAATTACGAGTCGGCGGCGATTGCCGGCGTTTTCATCGTGATTCTGACCATCGGCGTGGCGGCTGCGGCAAAATTTATCGGGAAACGGGTAGGCATCCGCATTTAGACGGTTCTTTGACGGCAATAAATTGAAGACTGTCATCGCGGGGCGCAAAGCGCCGTGGCGATCTCAGAAGATCGCCACGGCCTTTCAGGCCTCGCAATGACATGTGAAGAGTTTCTTCGGAGACTTCCAACGGACCGCCCGATCAGGCGTTCACTCCCTTCACCGCCGGTATCCATATCTCCTTGAGGAGCTTGTCGGGATCTCCGTATTTCGCGGCAATCTTCCTGATCCGGGGATGGTCCAATGCAGTCAGATGGCCCTTCTCCACGACCGCGCCGCCCTTGTCCGTAACCACCGTGCTGAAGAAGTTATCCATATGCCGGATGATCTTGTAGGTCGGCGTGATCAACCCCTCGCCCACGGATGTGTGGATGACCCCGGCACGGCGGTGCCCAAACGTCCAGGCGGCCACGCGCGCCGACCCTTCCAGTTCATCGTAGAAGGGGGAGATGCGGGCGCTGGGATTGGTGCACAGGCCGATCGTGGTAATCCAGTTTACGCCGGGACCGGGGCAGCCGGATTTGAACAGATTCTTATTTTTGGCAAAACTGTCTCTCAGCCGGTCGCCGTACTTGCCGCCGCCCACGACCTTCACGACCCGGCCCTTTTCTACATGAAATGTCGTCCGGGGCACCGGCCCGCCAAAGGTTACGCTGCTGATCACCCAGACGCCGTTCATGTCCTCAACGGGCGCCGGCAGCATGAGATGGCCCGGCTGGAACGGCAGGCCGGTTTTTCTCCTCTTCTTTTCCGTTGACCGTATCCAGTCCTCAGTGGTCAGCTTCATCGTCAAATCGGTGCCTTCCAGGTCGGTCCACCGGACGCTGGCGCTGTCGTAAAGCTGTCCCCAGGCCACGTCGTCGATTGCGTCCCGGATCTCGACGGGGTACCGCTGGTGTTCCGACATCATCAAGTCCGCAGTCAGCTCCCAGTTGTCGATGAGCGGCTTGTTCGGCAGGTCGGGAAGCGGGGTGTGAGCGGACTTGATAAAGGCCATGAGAAGGACGATATCGGCTTCTTTGGCGGCTTCCCACACCCACGGAGGGTACCAGTTGTTCGAGAACATGCCGTCCACCATTGCACCCGGGTCTTTGAGTCCCCTGAACCCTTCCAGGGTAATCACCTGAACATGAGCCCCCCGCTCCCGTGCGGCGGCGGACACTGCCTGCACCACAAGCTGGTCCGCGGTGGTGTCGTTCACGATCAGGACCCGCTGCCCCTTCTTGATTTCAACTCCCTCGTACATGTTGGGCGCCGTCTTCCTGACCATCTGCCGCGCGGTGGGCATCAACTGTTCCACCTTCGTGATGCGGGCCACCTTCGGCATTCTCGGCTTTTGCGCTTGTGCCTTAACCATTTGCGTCTCCCCCTTTTCGTTAAGTATTGGTCAAACTCGAAACAAAACTCTTGCTCCGTGAAACAACATTCCGCTTACTTCAACCAGACACGTTTGAAGTACGTGCCGTTTTCCGCATACCTACTCTCATCGGCAGGACCGTAGTCACGAACGTTCTCCGTCAACCCGACGTAGCGGAATTCGTAAAACAGCGGTATATCCGCCATATCATTGTAAAGCAACCACGACAGGTCCTTGAAAATCTGCAATCGTTTCTTCCGGTCAAACTCCCGATCCAGGTCTTCCATCAACTTATTCACTTTTGGATTGGAGTAGCGCCCCTTTTCCGCCACGGTTGTATAGTACTCAGGCGTCAGCGTGATCACCGGATCGGGGGTAACGTTGCCGCCCGCCACGTACATATCGTACTTCCCCGTGGCCTCCTGCTCGTTCATGACGCCCGCTTCCATGATCTCCACCTTGAGTTTGATGCCCGCCTCACCCAATATCCTCTGGAGCGCATCCAACAACTGGGCCTCCGACTCGCGTTCGATGATTGACAATTCCTGCCCCGTATAACCGGCGGCCTTGAGCAGCGCTTTCGCCCTGGCCACGTCGCGTTTCTGGGGCGGAATATTGGCCGCCTTGGCCCACACGCCTTCCGGGCTCATCATCGTGTCGGTCGTTCTTGCATGACCGTAGAACACCTCATCGACGAGCCGTTGCTTGTCAACGGCATAGTAGAACGCCTGGCGCATCTCGAGTTTCTGGAACAGGGGATTGAGATAGTTCACGATGAGGTGGGAATACCCGCCCACCGGCTCCGTCAATATCCTGATCCCCTTGATTTCCCCTTTCTTGGCCCGGTTTACATCCAGCGGCGCAAGCCGGTCCGCCATCTGCACATCGCCCGTCCGCGGGGCGTTGAAACGGTTCGCGCTGTCGCTGATCACGCGGAACATGATCTTGTCCAGGTAGGCGGGG
This sequence comes from uncultured Syntrophales bacterium, assembly GCA_964614365.1. Taxonomy (GTDB): domain Bacteria; phylum Desulfobacterota; class Syntrophia; order Syntrophales; family JACQWR01; genus JACQWR01. The sequence continues at coordinate 2,508 of CAZTLA010000249.1, forward strand.
CCGCCCCAATAGTCGGAACATTTCTTCACGACGGTATCGAATCCCGGCTGGTATTGCTCAAAGATGAACGGTCCCGTACCGGGCACGAAAGCATTCTTTTCCAATCGCATCTGGCCGGGCTTCAGCGAATTCGCCGGGACGATGGGCAGCATGCGGATATTGGAGAGATTCGAAAGGAAGGCTGCGGAAGGCTTGGGCAACGTAAACTTCACGGCATAATCGTCAACCTTCTCAATGGATTTTACCTCCTTGATCATGTTGTTGCCGAAGGAGCCGTTCTTCGGCTCTTTGACGTGATTTGCCGACCAGACGACATCGTCGGCCTTCATCTCTTTGCCGTTATGAAACTTGACCCCTTTGCGCAGGTACAGTGTAAATACGGTCCCGCCGGAAGAAACTTCATACTTTTCCGCAAGATTGGGAATGATCCGCTCTTCCTCGTCCCGATCCAGGAGGGATTCATACGCGGCGGCTTTGACAAACTGAAAGGTGGAGCTGGCCTGGACGAAAGGATTCGGATTGGCAAATTCCTTCCCCAGACCGAAAACCAGGGTCCCGCCTGCCTTTGGTTGTTCCTTTGGCGCCGCCCGACTCTCGAACGCAACACCGAAAGCGAGAACGAAAACGACCCCCCATACAATCGATTTCTTCTTCACGTTCCCCCCCCTTTTTACCGTTATTCGCACCCTCTCAGACATGGATGCATGCTACTTTATGACCGGCGTCCTTCTCCTCCAGGGTAATGCGCCGGCTCAGGCATTCCTCGGTTTTCGACGGGCACCGCGGGGCAAAGCGGCACCCCTCCGCAACATTGATCGGCACCAGCGGTTCGCCCTCGATGGCCCGGAGCGGCTTTACCATATCGGGATCGGGATTTGCGTCAAGCAGCGCGCGGGTGTAAGGATGCTGCGTTCTTTCAAAAATTTCATCGACCTCCGCATACTCCACGATCTGACCCGCATACATGACCGCCACCTCATCGGCGATGTACCGGA
>CAZTLA010000250.1:0-3498 GCA_964614365.1 uncultured Syntrophales bacterium
AACCAATCTGATCACGATTACAATCATCAAGATCAAAAACAACGCGAGCTTTATCCTCTGCGATCTGATTGCCAGTAATATGTGCTTTAGTTGCTTCATGAACAACAGTGGACAGAATATGACATGCAGTATGATACCTCATAAACAAGTGCCGCCGATCCCAATCAATGATTCCTTTTACCTTATCACCGATCTCAAGGCCAGGCTTATCAACAACATGAAAAATCTTGTTATCACCCTTAGTAACATGAATAACACTAAATTCTTCGTTATTAACTAAGTTTATAAGTTTCCCATGATCTGCAGGCTGGCCTCCACTCTCAGGATAAAAAGCAGACTGGTCAAGCTCTAACCTCAGACCTTTTTTATTGTTTTTAATTGAAAGAACAGTCGCAATAAATTCCTTAACATAACAATCATCAAGATAAAGGGCCCGGGTCATAGTCTCACCTGGTTTTACTAAAATATTTGCTAATAGCTATTAAATCCAACAGCATTTTGTATTATTGCCATCAATGCTGTTTTTATGATAGTTAAAATGCCGTTTTTATGATAGCTAAAATGCTGTTTTTATGATAGCTAAAACGTGGATATTTAAAAGAGTATTGGAATTAATACCAAAAAAACCAAGAAATTTTTGGTGTGCCCACTCCTGTATGGTCTTTACTACCAAAAACTGCAAAAAGCTTAAATAGTTTTGACAACACACTAATAATGTTTTAAGGGGATAATAAGGCAGTGCAGGTATTTACAACACACTAATAGTGCTTTAAGAGGATAATAAGGCAGTGCACTTATTATGGCATAAGGCAATGCGCGTATTACAGTCATACATAATATTTAGTCAGCATCAAGGTCATAAAATTAAATACTTGTATTAATAGCCTTATTAGGCCTTAAGATATGAGAGCTTGGTCATTGTCTTTATTTTATTACATGCTTATTTGTTGAAAGAAGGCCTCTGCAAAAGCCAGTACAAATATGAATATAAAGACAGTTACAAAATAGGTCAAAGCGAATGGACAATAGTTGCGGGTATAGATAATTTTAGTGAAACGCTAATCAAAAACGCTAATCAATAAACCATAATTCGGTGATGTATGATTCAGCGAACTATGAGCGGGGTGTGAAAATCATAGACGTAAACCATTTAAAAAACGCTCTGAATATGAAATATGACTTAGTGGAGCTTAAAGGAAACTATGTGCTACATCGCCAAATAGAAATAAGAAATGGAATGACATTCATGAGAATGAAGAGAAGGCCGGCGATAGTTGTTAAAAAGAAAGAGAATTTGTTTCAGTAGAACAAAAATAAGAAACCCGCCCTATTTTGAAGAATTCTCAATAATTGGTATTTGTTTAGCTAATTCTTGATTTTTTTCAGAAATATATGTTTTATATGCGAAAAGTATAAATACTTGTTAACTACATTGTAGCTTATGCGAGAAACAAAGATTCAACTGAAAGGTTTTGAAATGCTTGAGAAACAAGTGAACCAGAGCGGAAACAGCGGTCGCGTCTATGTTCCCATTGAGTGGGTTGGAAAGAAAGTGAAAATTATTCTTTTGGAAAAATGAAACTTCAAACATTATCTCGTGAAGAAATTATTCAAAAGTATCGTGAGCTGGAAAGGGAACTTGGCAGAGTACGGAAAGAAAAAGAAGATCTAAATAAGGAAAAAGAAGCGCTTGAAAAAGAGCTTCGTAAATATAAGAATCCTAATACTCCTCCTTCTGCACACCCTCATCTCAAGCCTAGTTCTTCAAGAATAGTGGATGTCAAATCTCATAAACGGGGTGCTCAGAAAGGGCATCCAGGAACGAACAAACCGAAAATAGAAACGCCTCATGAACGCCACATCTCCGGAGAGGAATGCCCTCGATGCCAGAGCAACGAGTTTGACGTTATTGGTCAAAAAATCCAACAGCAAGAGGAGATACCGCCGGAGATTCAACCGAAGGCGACTAATATCACTCGTGATATTTGCGAATGCAAAAAATGTCATCTTAAATTTCTCGCCAGAGATAATCAGACCCCCTTGAAAGGAAAATTTGGAATAAACTTGATGGTGCTTGTCATCTTCCTGAAATTTATCGTGCGAGGAGTCTTACGAAAAACAAGCAGTTTTCTAGAAGCAAGTTTTGCATTAAAACTTGCGCCTGCAAGTGTGCAGGCAATTATTCAAAGAGCAGCACACGCAGGTGAAAAAGAATATGATTCACTAAAGCAGAAAATTAGGTCAGCAAAACTACTATATATAGACGAAACAAGTTTCAGTGTCTTGGGAAAAAATTGGTGGGTCTGGGTTTTCCGCTCAGATACAGATTTGCTGCTGGTCATACGGAACAGCAGAGGAAATAATGTGTTACAAGAAATACTCGGAAAAGACTATGCCGGCACAGTAGTCTGTGATTGCTGGCGAGCCTATGATTTTCTGAGTAAGGCGACATTGCAACGCTGCTGGTCGCATCTGCTTCGCAAATCAAAAGAACTTGAAAGCATTGCAGGAAGGCATTTCCACAAAAAGCTCGCCCGATTATTTGATGAAATCATCAAATTCAACAGAAAAGAAAAAACCGAGAAGCAAAGAATGAGAAAATATACGCAAATGACTAAAAAATTGAAGAAGCTGGTTGCTTATTATTCACGCTACGAAGAATGTAACGCAGTCACAAAATATATTGACTTTCATATTGAAAGCTGGTTTACCTGCATTAAAATACAGGGGGTTCAGCCGACAAACAATTACGCAGAACAAGCAATTCGCGAAACTGTTTTGGTAAGAAAGATTATCGGAGCCTTCCGCTCCGAGACTGGAACCAAAACATACGAAACTCTCGCATCGCTAATTGCCACATGGCAATTGCAGAAGCTGGACGTAAAGAAAGAATTAACTAGAATGTTATCCACAAACCTCTGCTAAAAAGCTAAACAAATACAATAATTGCAAATAAACTTGTAGAAGAACTTTATCAGATTTCTGAGAATCAGAAAGAATTTGCTTATGTTTGCGGAGGAGAATCTACTGTTAATGTAAAAGGTCTTGGCAAGAGTGGAAGGATACAAGAATTGATAGGATACACAATAGAACCCACACCTAAAGCACATCATTTCATATCCAGAGTACATTATTCCATGTCTGGAGTGTATCATTCCATGTCTGGAGTGTATCATTCCATGTCTGGAGTGTATCATTCCATGTCCGGAGTGCATCATTCTTATATTTTTGGGGCGTGTATTGCCAGAAGAGTTTGAAGCAGAGGTTTTAAATACAATTAAGATTTCGTAAATTGGTTGTCAACCAAAAGGGGTTCACTCCGCTGTAACCAGAAATTCCCTCTGACTCGGCGGCACGGTTCCCGGTGCAAAATGGCGATGCGTTATCTCGCCATTTTCACAAATGAAACTTTGTTTCATTTTGTGCCCGCGGCATTGCACACATAATTACCTAGATTTACTTTGATTTTTCTCACTACATAATTTGCCGTCTAAAAAC
>CAZTLA010000251.1:0-3480 GCA_964614365.1 uncultured Syntrophales bacterium
AAAAAGATGATGACGGTGAAGATCAAGGACGGGATCATAATGGAGGGCAGCGATGAAAATCCGAAGTATTGAATGATATAAATTGCGATTACGGGACCAATGGCGAATCCAAGATTGCCTCCCACCGAGAATACGGCCATTCCGGTCGCCCGTTTCTCACCGGTGAAATAGGAGGCGGTCTTATATCCCTCCGGATGGTAGGAGGCGATCCCGAGACCGCTGACAACCACGAGCACGAGCACGAAGACGTAGTCCGAGGGGAGGGAGAGGAGCGAGAAGCCGATTCCGGCGCAAAGACATCCGACAGGCAGAAGGAGGGGTTTCCTTTGTTTGTCCGAGAGGAAACCGAAAAGCGGCTGGATTAAGGAAGAGGTGAAGTTGGCCGCCATCAGGATAAATCCTGTTCTGGTGTACGAGAGAACAAGGCGCTCTTTCAGAAAAGGCAACACGGCGGGAAGCGCACTCTGGTAAATGTCGGTTATAAGATGCCCCAATGAAAGCAGAAGAAGAATCTTGAGATTGAACGTTCTCGCTTGCATATGCCGAACCTGATTGCAGATTACATGAAATTTACGGGATCCACATCCACCCGGATTTCGACCCTTTTTGCGGCGGCCTGCGAAAAGACATCTTTCGCCAGGGCATGCAGGGAATTGATGTTTTTCCCCTTGAGGAGAAGCTGCCAGCGGTGCCTGTTCCTGATCCTGGCGAGAGGGGCTTCCGCCGGGCCGATTACCTCGATCTCTTCTTTTTCCGCCGTTTTTGCGGCCAGCGCCCGCGCGATGTTTCCGGCATGGTGAACCGCAGCCTCGCCCCGTTCCCTGTTTACGCTGGAGACGTGCAGGTTCACCATGCGTGCGAAGGGCGGGTACAGGAGGGACTTGCGGATCGGGAGTTCGTCCCCATAGAATCCTTTGTAGTCGTGAGTTTGCGCTCTTCTGACGGCGTAGTGATCGGGGTTGAAGGTCTGAATGATGACCTTGCCCGGCTCGTCGCCCCGCCCGCTCCGGCCCGCCACCTGGGTGAGGATCTGGAACGTCCTTTCCGCGGCCCGGAAGTCCGGGATGTTCAGGGAGGTGTCGGCGGAGATGACGCCCACGAGCGTGATACCGGGAAAATCGTGTCCCTTCGTAATCATCTGGGTCCCCACGAGAACGTCGATGTCCTGCCGATGGAGGGCGTGGAGAATCCGGGCATGGGCTCCTTGTCGCGCCGTGGTGTCGCTGTCCATCCGGGCTACCCGCGCCGCGGGGAAAAGCCTTTTTACTTCTTCCTCCAGCCGTTCCGTTCCCACGCCGTAGCTTTTCACGCGGCCGCCCCGGCAGTTCGGGCAGAGCGGGGGGGCCTTGACGGTGAAATCGCAGTAATGGCATTTCAGGACGCCTTCGCCCGCATGGTGCGTGAGCGCAAGTTCGCAGTTCAAGCACTTGAACGCGTGGCCGCAGGTCGTGCAGATCATGAAGGTGTTGAAGCCCCGTCGGTTGAGGAAGAGAAGAGCCTGCCTCCCGCGATCCAGGACCTGCCGGAGCTCTTCTTCAAGGGGACGGGAAAGGATGGGAAAGGTCTCCTTCACCTCCCGCTCTTTCTTCATGTCCACGATTTCCACCCGGTGCAGGGGCCTGTCTTCACACCGGTCCGTCAACGGAAGATAGCGGTATTTTTTCCCCGCGCTGTTGAAGTACGTCTGGATGCCGGGGGTGGCGGAACCCAGAACGACCGTGGCGTCGTTCAATTGCGCCTTCACGATGGCCATGTCCCGCGCGTTGTACCTGAGCCGCTCCTCCTGCTTGTAGGAGGTGTCGTGTTCCTCATCGACGATGATCAGTTTGAGGTTGCGGACGGGGGCAAAGAGGGCCGAACGGGCGCCGATGACCACCCGGACGTCGCCCCGCTGTATGCGCCGCCACTGGTCATAACGAACGCCTTCCGGTATGCCGCTGTGCAGTATGGCGGTTTCCACGGCGCAGAGCCTGTCGCCGATACGGGAGATGAGCTGAGGGGTCAAGGCGATTTCAGGGACAAGGAAGATCACGCCGCCGTTCATTGCGAGGGTTTCTTCGATGGCGCTCAAGTACACTTCCGTCTTGCCGCTTCCTGTGACGCCATGGAGAAGGCAGGTTGAAAAGAGCCCTGACGACAGACACGCCAGGATTTCTTTGCCGGCGGCTTCCTGCTGTTTATTGAGAACAATCTTTCGGTCTGTTCCGTCCCCGGCGGATCCGGCCAGAGGGGGCATGCCGGGAGGGCGGCGATGCACTTCTTGTTCGGCGACGCGGACGATTCCCGTTGCCGCCATTCTCCTGATGAGGGCAGGGGCATTTTTGAATCCGTCCGCAAGAAGCGTGAGGGGCGTATCCCCGTGCTGCCGGAGAAATTCGGCTACGGCGGCCTGTTTCACCGACAGGCGCGGGATGGTCGTGGTTTCCGGGCAGAGCGCGACGATCTTGTCCTTTTTGGCGGTTATCCTTCCCCGCATGAGCCTGTCTTCCAGGGCGAGGATGCCCCGTTCGTGGAGGAGGCGGATATCGACGCCGAGCGCGTTTTTCCCGATCCGTTTCTTGAGGCGGCTCAGGATCAATCCCCGCGGGCAATCACGCAGGATGGCGATGATCGCTTCCTGTCCGGGCGTCAGGGACGAGGGACGCTCGCCGTCAGTTCCGTCCGCCAGACAAAGCCAAGTGTCGCTCTTTATGTCCGTTCCGGCCGGCAGGATTTCGCCCAGCGTCTTTCCCAGGGGATGCAGGTAATAACGGGAGGCCCACTCGTAAAATTTCAGGTCATCGCCGTTAAAAAGGGGCGCGGGATCAAGTATCTCAATAATTTCTTTGGTATTTTCGTATGTTGATGTTGCGGTGATTTCGAGGATGTATGCGGTGAGTCTTCTGCTTCCGAAGGGAACAAGCGCGCGCTTGCCGATGGCGACGTCTTCTTCCAGCGCCGTGGGGACCTCATAGGAAAATGTTTTATCCGCCGGGATATTTATGGCAACCCTCACGAACATGTTTATTCCCTGTGAAGACGTGCGTGATGGGACGGGGGGAAGGAGCTGCCGCTACGGAAAACCGAGAGGATCATCGAATCGGCCGTGCAGTTGCCGGCAATGAACGGGGGATGAGTCATCCGGATGGCGTTTTGCCGAGTGCCGGGAAACTGAAGCCTGTCCTGTTGTCCGGGGGGGCCTCGCTGAACGCCTCAGGAAGCAGTGTCGCTTTCTTCGGGCGATTCAACTGCCTTTCAGTTTTTCGAGTTTTTCCTGCTTGGTTTTGCACTCGATGCACAGGGTGGTCACGGGTCTGGCGATCAGCCTTTTTTCGGAGATGCCGCCCCCACAAACCTCGCATACGCCGAAGGTCCCGTCTTCAATACGCTGAATCGCCTCTTGCATTTTCAGGATCAGCTTTCTTTCTCTGTCCCTGATGCGGAGCTCAAAGTTCCTGTCCGATTCAAGGGATGCCCTGTCGGTGGGATCGGGGAAATTCT
>CAZTLA010000252.1:0-3470 GCA_964614365.1 uncultured Syntrophales bacterium
CAGTTCGGGACAGAATATCTATTCCGCAGAGGTTGAACGGGCGATCCAGACCCTTTCCCCGGTCGCGGAAGCGGCCGCCGTGGCGATGCCCGATCCTGCGCGGGGAGAGGTCGTAGCGGCCTTTGTCATGCTTCACGAGGGGCAGCGCATGACGGAAGAAGAGCTTGTGAACGCGCTCAAGGAAAAGATTGCCCCGTTCAAGATTCCGAAGAAGGTCTTTTTCGTGAACAGCTTTCCCCGCAACCCGGCCGGCAAGATTCTGAAAAAGGAGTTGCAAAAACAGCTTTCCGGGTCATGCTGATTGAAAGTACAAAATTCAATTTGACAAATGATTGTCGTTCCGGTAAGTTCCGCCGCCAATCGGACGGGACAACTGCTGAATCTTTCATCCCTTGCCGCCGATTACGGCATCTCCCCTACCACGGCGAGACAGTGGATTTCGATCCTCCAGGCGGGTTTTATCATTCATCTGCTTCCGCCTCACTTTGCCAACTTTTCCAAACGCATGATCAAGAGCCCGAAACTCAATTTCCTCGATACGGGCCTTTTATGCTATCTCCTCCGCATCCGTGAACCGGCGGATATCATCGACCATGCCATGAAGGGCGCCATCTTTGAAACGTATGTTGTTGCGGAACTCTTCAAGGCCTTTGCCCATCGCGGTGAAACACCCCCTCTGTATCTCTGGCGGGACCGGACGGGACACGAAGTGGATGTGGTGATCGATACGGGTAAACAACTGATTCCCCTTGAAATCAAATCGGGAGAAACGGTAAACGAATCCTTTTTAGAGGGCCTCCGTTATTATATATCCTTGGGGTCGCCCGCCGCCCCGACAGGCGTCCTGATCCACGGGAGAGACGACCCTCTGTCAACGGGAAAATTTCTCGGTGATTCCCTGGTTTCAGGTGACGTCATAATACCGGCAGCAGCTACTGTTGTGTGGGTTGGCAAAGCGACGGTTATATATGCCCACCATTAATCGTTTTACCCGATATGCGATCCTTTGGCTGGTGCATTCTGCATGAAAACACGATCCACTGCGCACTGCGGGGAATGACTCTCTACTGGATTGAAGAATGCGACATGTCAATCGCTGCTCAATTGAAAATCCCGCCGTAATTTCTTGACACACGGTGGTACGCGTCTTAAGCTTTCCGTATAGGAAGGGTGGACTTACCAAACAATGGAGGACACCCCCATGTTAATGTCAAACCAGGCGGACGCCACTTTAGAAGACCTATTGGACAGGTGTGCTGCGAATCAGGCGGGGCAACGGGTGTTGATTGTTGCCGCAACCGACGGTCTTCGTGGCGGACCGAACCTGGTTGACAAGGCGATCGTCGAACTGATTCAAAACGGCGTTCAACGGCGGAAGGTTCACGCCTCGGGGCTGTAGATCGAACTCCCCGACCAGCCTCATGCCCGGCAAATACCGCCTGCCGTGAGGGATGCCCTGGAGCATGCAAACCTGTTCATCAGTCGCGCCTTTGATCTGACTTACGAAGAGCTCCTTTGGGACGCGTCAACCGCACCATCAAGCATCCATACATGTGCACATCACGGCGGAGTTGCACGGGGCAACCTGGAAAATACCGATATCCGCTCCCATTGCCCGGCCCTCAAGCACGTAATCGTTTGCGGTATGGCAGGGGAAGGCCATCACCCTATGGAAGAACTTCTGCGTACGGAGGTCCCCACAGAGCAGAAGGTCAGCGCGGAAGAATTCGAAGATATCTTGGTTGATCATCCCCAGATAAAACGCATCGCCATTGTCCCCATGCCGGATCAGGATTTGGGAGAAAGGGCGTGCGCTTACGTGATTCGTGAGGAGGGGGCCGAGATTACTCTCCAGGACTTGATCGCGCATCTTTCAGCAAAACGGGGGGCAAAGTACAAATTCCCCGAGCGGCTGGAGATCGTAGCCCTACCCTTCACCAACGGGGGAAAAGTCTCTAAATAAACACTCCAGGATGACATCGAGGGGAAATTACTCGAAGAAAGCAAGTTTTGCTCTGAAAAAATACGTCAGCGCAGTGAATCAGCCCCGCAACATCCGTTCGATTTCCGGATGATCGTATTTTCCCGTGGGCGTTACCGGAATATCTTCCACCACGGCAATGCGTCGCGGAACGGCAGAGGATTCACTGACCGCGGCGATCTGCCGCCTCACTTCCTGCACATCGAGCCGGGTGACTACCAGCGCCGCAAGTTCGTTCTGGCGTCCGTTCTCAGTGGGAATGGATATAACCACGGCATCGCGAACCCCCGGCATCTGTTTCAGTTTGGTCTGCACGGCGGTCAGGTCGACCCGTTTCCCCCCGACCTTGACGATATCATCCGCCCTGCCCCGGAGGATGAAATGGTGAACACCGTCGGCATCCGCACGATCGGCAGTGGCAAAGAAACCGTCTCCATCCAAAGGCAGCGTCGGAGAAATAAATGTTGACCGTACCTGCAATCTCCCCTCGACGATCTTCCAGTCCACCGGTTCCAGAGGCTGCCATGATTCGCCGTCATGGCGCCGTTGCCTCGTAGCCACCCCCCCTGTTTCCGTGGAACCGTAAATTTCCGTAATGTCCAAACCTGTTTTTGTGTAAAAAAAAGCGGAATCCTCTTTATCCAGCACGCCCGCCGAGGAAAAAGCCATCCGGAGATTGCAGCGCTGCAAATCATCCAGTTTTAAAGCCCGGTAATGTGCGGGAACGCTGATCAGAACCGATGCCTCGTTATCTTGCATGGCCCGGATAATCTCTCGGGGAAAGGCATGCACCCCACCAAGTACGCGCGCGGAAGAGATGAAGGGAATCAGGACGGAGTGGAGCAGACCGTAAATATGCCGGGGCGGCACCGTGGACAGGAAAAGATCGTCGGGAGATACGCCCAATTTCTTTGAATGATGCAGGGCCTCCGCAAGCATATTGCGGGGTGTCTTGGACCATACTTTGGGCTTCCCCGTCGATCCGCCCGTAAAAAGCATGAGGAAGGGATCATCCGGATCGAGGATGGCATCGCTCATCAGGGAGTCATCGTGCAGCAGAGAGGGGGTTATAACGTCGGGGCCGGGGGGAAAATCACCGGGGCGGTCCGCAAGGAGAAAGGACACCGGCATAACGTCTAAAACTTCCCCCACAGCCTGGCGGGAGAAGGCATAGGGAAGAACAAGACGGGGGCCGCCGGCGAGTGATGCGACCAGTGCCGCAACCAGAAGAGCTTTATCGTCGCTACAGAAACAGATTGTGGTGCGGTTCTCATCCGAGGCCGGTTGCAGATGACGGATCCCTGCCGCAAGGCGATATACCTCTCCATAGGTGCAGCCGTTCAGAATGAATTCCCTGGTCGGCTCGACCGGAGGAGAAAGGATATTCCCAAACACTTCCGATTCCGTGAGACAATCAGCCGTGTCAAGATGCGTCTTCGTCATTAATAGCCCTTGACTTCCTTCATTTTCCTCATTACTATTCCGGCGC
>CAZTLA010000253.1:0-3469 GCA_964614365.1 uncultured Syntrophales bacterium
GGGTGGCCACCAGCAGCCATTTTTTTTGCCACCTGTCCGAAAAAACACCCGCTATGGGGGACAAGAGCAGAAAGGGCAGCCAGTGTACCAGGTTGGCCAATCCTAATTTTAACGGTGACCCGTCCGTTATCTGATAGACAAGCCAATTGCGGAGAATACCTTCCATCCAATTCCCTGCCGTGTTGATGATGCCGGTAAAAAAAACCAACCGGTAATCGCGGTATTTCAGGGCGGCAAAACGCCCTTTCATCCCCTCTGCAGCAATAGTAGTAGACAACTCCCTCCCCCTTTTTCTGTGATAGTCGATGGTAAGCAGATTGATTTGCTTTGATTGGATTTGATGAGAACCGGCTTTTCCGGCTGGGGGAGTATAGGAAAGAGCGCGCCGCATGTCAAGAAAAGATGACTTTTCAGAAAGAGACAAGCGGACAGAGGCAGGTCATGCAAGCTTCGGGAAATGCTCTTTCTTCTTCCTCGACAAAAAATCAAAAAGGATTTACTGTGCAAGACGGCCATTTCCGCAAGGACCACCAGGAGAACAGAGAAGCCATGAAAATTAATTTCACCAAAAATAACGGACCCATTGACGTGCTTATTGAACAGTTAATGGAAACCGCCGGGGGTATCCGGAGGCCGGAATATATCCGTGAGATGATAATCGCCTCACTCAAAGCCGGGCAGGAGGACGATGCCAGTGCAGACCTCAAGCTTATGAACACCACGCTCAAAGAGATGAGGTTCACGTCCAAGGTATTCGGCCCCTATCGGAACATACGCAAGGTCACGGTCTTCGGTTCAGCGCGCACCCCGCCTGGTGACCCGCGATACGAAATGGCAAAGCTCTTCGGGAAAAAACTCGCCGAGGCGGGATATATGGTCATCACCGGCGGGGGAGGCGGCATCATGCAGGCAGTAAACGAGGGAGCCGGCTCCGAGCATTCCTTCGGCGTGAACATCCGTTTGCCCTTTGAGCAGAAGGCAAATCCCGTGCTCAAGGGCAACCCGCGGCTCATCACGTACAAATATTTTTTCAACCGCAAGGTTGCCTTCCTGAAAGAATCCGATGCCGTTGCGCTCTTTCCGGGCGGCTTCGGCACGCTCGACGAGGCCATGGAGACACTCACCCTGCTGCAAACCGGCAAACACAATCCCTTGCCGCTCGTGCTCGTGGACGATCCCGACTGTTCGTACTGGATCCAGATCATCAAGCTCCTCGAGGGAGAGCTTCTGGCCCGCAACTATCTCTGCCGGTCGGACTTTGCATTCTTTGAGCGGGTCTGTTCCGTGGATGCCGCAGTGGAAAAGATTCAGCATTTTTATCGCCGGTATCACAGCCTTCGGTATGTGAATAACCAGCTCGTAATCCGGCTCACGACGCAGCTCAGCCACGATAGCATCAGGAAGCTGACAGACCGGTTTCAGGACATCATTCTGCCCGGGGGGAGCATCGCCGCATCCGGGACATTGGAAGCGGAAATGGATGACGCGGATGTACTTCATCTTCCGCGGCTTGTGCTTGACTTTAACCGCAGGGATTTCGGCAGGCTCAGAAGTCTCATTGATGCGATCAATGACTTATAATCGTGTCTTATTGCCGCAGGAACGGAGCATGGCGCCCACAGCCAAATTCATATTCGATCGTCGGGACAGTGCATAGACTTCGGAATGAAAAACGGGAATACTTGACAGCTTATTTTCCCTCCACGGAGAATCCGGGGTTCTTACTGCTATCGACACGGCTATCGACAGCACTCCTATCTTGAAGAATATACTTGATTTTAATCGGTAATCATTATACGCTTTTACACCGCATACAGTGCTGACCTGGGCATTGCAGAAATAGAGGAAGAAACGGAGGAGAAAAATGATTGTTGATATTAATAAAATTCTTTACGCCACAGATATTAGTCAAAACTCGTCTTCCTTTGTCTTTTCTTACGCAGTCGATATGGCACAAAAACATAACGCAAGCATCGTCATTGTACATGCCGTGGAACGTGTTCATCAAGTTGCTTATGCCGGATCGAGCGTCGCCGGGATGATGAAGACTGCCCAAAGGAAGGAGCAGGAGACGAGCTTAGAAGAACTCAATGCGAGAATCCGGGCGTTTTGCGAAAGAACGGAACATCAAATAGGCGTGCTCTGCAGTAAACTCGTGTCAAAAATTCTTATTCCCGTGGGCAATCCCGTGGATGAGATTCTAAAGGCAGCAAATGCAGAACGATGCGACGCCATCGTCATGGGAACTCATCGGAAGGGGTTCTTGACCGAAGCAGTTCTGGGTAACGTGGCGCTATCCGTATTGAAACGTTCCCGTATACCGGTTTTGATCGTCCCGCTGCCCTCCGAAGCAACCTACCGTGAGCAGGATACAATCTGACGGCTTCCGCAACACTGTTAGGCCTTACAGTTCAACTGGCAATGCTCATCTATTGCTTTCCCTTGAGAATAAAAAATCCTGTGAACCCGATAATGGCTGATGCAACATTTGTCCAATCCATCAAAGAACTTTCCTTCTTCATTATGCTTGTGGTTGTTTTGGGCTGTATGAGCTGGCTCGTCATCTATGCAAATCTTTCAATGCGATTTTGGAAACACCGCAACCAGATACCCAGCTATATGACTCGGTGCGCCATGCTTGCCACAAGATTGGCTATTGGGGCCACCATTGTCGGGTTTATTATCGGCATGCTCATATTTGCGGGGGTGCTCATTATCTATACCATTACCTACGTGACTCTCGGACTTCTGTCTCCTGATCTCTTTGTTGTTCATCCATCGGCAATCATCCTTCCCGTCTTAATTATTTCTGTAATTCTCGGTTCCTTGCTTGAGACCCGATCGATGAATAAGAAAATTTCTTTATACGATCTGCGGATATTTTCCTTACAGAAGTGCATATCATACTTATCATAGAGGAATAGAGGTCACGCATGGAAGACGTACACGATGTATATGAAAACCTGGCGGCCCACCTGGACCGTCTGCCTGCCGGTTTTCCGCGCACTCCTACGGGGTTGGAAATCCGGATTCTCAAGCGGCTCTTCAGCCCCGAAGAAGCCGAATTGGCGCAGCTCGTGATCTTCAGGCCGGAGAGCGCCGCTCAGGTTGCCAAGCGCACCGGCCGCGATGTCCGGGAGCTCGCCCCCAAGCTGGAAGCCTTGTCCCGCAAGGGTTTGATCTTCCGCCTGCACAAGGGCGAAGAAACGTGCTACATGGCCGCGCAATTCATGGTGGGAATATGGGAGTATCACGTCAATGACCTGGACCCCGATTTGATCAGGGACGTGAACGAATACTTCCCATACCTGTTGCAGGGGTTTAACCGGTCGGATACGCCGCAGGTGCGCATTATCCCCATTGCAAGCGCCCTGCCCCCGGGGCAGACCTTGCTTCCTTACGAAGACGCGCGGAGCATTATCGATGAGCAGGAGAAGATACTGGTGGCCCCGTGCATCTGCCGCCGGGA
>CAZTLA010000254.1:0-3459 GCA_964614365.1 uncultured Syntrophales bacterium
CGGCTGCCTGATCCCCCAGTAGAAATAGCCGGTCTGCGCCGTATGGCTCCAGTTCAGCTTATTCGGCAGGGTTTCCAGCTTTTCCATATAGACGGCATCGGGCAGCACCAGATCGGCGAATTCGCTCATCTCATCGAGCGTAACGCAGAAGGAGATAATGAATTTATAGCGTTTCAGCGCCTCTGCGGTAATGTTATAGTCGCAGCCGCCCATCAGCAGGTTGCGCCGGGAGGTAATCAGGATCTCCGGCTGGTAGGGCAGCTTGTACCGTTCCGGTTCGAGGGTGGCCGCAATATTCATGGGCGACCAGTTGCTGCTGATGGGAAAAAGCTCTTTCAAGTTTGACGTAACGGGCTGCTTGACTTCGTATTGGTAGTAATTTGCCCCGCCATGGCTCACCTCGGCGTTGTTCGGCGCCACGACCATCCCCTCGTACGACGACGGCTCCCATTCCCAGTCGGGCCCGATCAGGTTCATGCCCCGATGACCTCCGGGCACGTAAAAGCTCCCGACGATCATGTTCAACGTGATGATCGACAGGGCTGCGCCCACGCCGTGTTTGTGCGATCCCGCCCCGCGGTAGACATTTGCCGCCACCGGCCGGTAGGGAAGCACCTCCCCGTCAATAACGATGGTCGAGCCTATCCGGGCGGCCTTGCCGTATTCCTCCGCCACGCGGCGGGTCGTGGCCGCCGGGACGGTCGTTATCTCGGATGCCATCTCCGGGGTGTATTTCTTCGTATGATCCTTGAGAAGCTGGAACGCCGGCTTGCACACAACGCCGTCAACGGTAAAGCTGCCTTCAATGGCATACTCCTTGATTCCCTCGGCATCGTAGGGCTTCGCCTTCCCCTCTTCCACGTCCCAGACAAGAGGCTTGCCGTCCTTTCGCAGAAAAAAACCGTCGGGCTGCACCAGGTAGGGACCGTTGGTATACCGCTGAATGAACGGCCGGTCGTAAATCCCCAGGTCATTGATCAGGACATTGATCAGGGAAAAAACGAATGCGGCATCGGTGCCGGGACGGATGGGGATCCACTCGTCGGCCTTCGAGCCGGCGGCGTTGCACACGGGGTCCACCACCACCACCTTCAGTCCCCGCTTCCGGGCCTCGGCCATTTTTTGCGAGGCGATGTTCGGGTTCAGGCCTGCCATGAACCCGTGCTGGTTGCCGATGAGGATCAGGTAATTGACGTGTTCCTGATCGAAATCGCAGTGGAAGGTGCCATTGGTCAAGAACATGGAGGAATGGAGGTATTGCCCGCAGTAGTAGCCCTGCCATTGCGTATTGGGCGTCCCGAAGGCCTTGGCGAAAGGCGTCATCTTTTCCCTCATCGTATAGGTGTCGAAGGTGCTGAACACCA
This sequence comes from uncultured Syntrophales bacterium, assembly GCA_964614365.1. Classification (GTDB taxonomy): domain Bacteria; phylum Desulfobacterota; class Syntrophia; order Syntrophales; family JACQWR01; genus JACQWR01. The sequence continues at coordinate 1,365 of CAZTLA010000254.1, forward strand.
GCTTGCGGGGATCTTCCTTTCTCAGTTTCGTCAGCTTCTCCACCATGATCTCGAAGGCCTCATCCCAAGATATGGGCGCCCATTTCGGATCAATCCCGACGCCCTTCTCCGGATTGGTGCGCCTGAGCGGCGTCTTCAGGCGGGATGGATCATAGAGGGTCATCATCCCCGCGAGCCCCTTGGGACACATCTTCCCCCGGTTAACCGGGCAGTCCGGGTCTCCCTTCAGGTCTACCACCACGCCATCCATCCGATGAACGAGTATGCCGCAATCCCCCAGACACATGCTGCAGGAACTGTGTATCCATACGTCTTCTTTTATGTGCATTTTGGCTTCATCTGTTTGCATCTTTGCCTCCTTGAAACAATTAAGAAACGAGCTCCATACTCACCCCCCACTGTTAATGGAGCGAAACGTGCGTCGCCGCGTTAATGATCAGGTAGCGCAGCAGGAACACCCCGATGAGGTGCAACACCCCCTCGAAGAGGAGAAATGAGACGATCCCCACGCCGAGGGAAACGAGACCGAGCAGGACGAGCGGCAGGATCAATCCCAGACCCAGCAAACCGAAAAAGAACTGGCCCCGCAGTGAACCCTGAACGAGAAGAGCAACCGATTCCTTCGTCGCCCCCGGCAGGGTCAGCCAGGTCAGCGATACGAGCAGAATGAGCTCGAAGACCACCAGCACCAGCCCGATGTTCTTCAGAAAAGGCAGCCAGGGCAGACCATGCCAGTCGAGCGGCAACAGGTACAAAACCCCGAAACCGCCCAAGAGCGACGAGGCAAGAAAGAGGGCGGGAATATACGCGCTGTTCCAGAAGGAAATGGAACGCATATTCCCGAGGAGAAATCCCGGATAGGTCGCCACAAAGAGGGCGAAAACACCGGCAAAAAACCCCAAAGTCATCATCCCGGTCGACCCGGAAACCCACGGCGCCCCCAGCGACGACCAGCCGCCGGGCTGACTCGCCAGCAGTGCGCTATGCACAACACCCAGCACGCAAAAGGTTGTGATGCCGATAACGCCTCGGCTCATCCAGGAGGTCTGCGGCCGCGCGATCAGCCGCCAGGCCGTCAGCGGGCGCGACAGGTCTATCAGCAAAAACAGGCAGCCTGCCATGACCATACTGATTCCCACCGCCATTCCCAGGACAAACCCCGCGACCAGGGCGAGAAGAAAGAGGCCCGACCCGCTGCCGGTGAGAAATAACGCAACGATAACCAGCAACCGCCACTCCTGTTGCTGCCATGTCCCAAGGACAAATTCCCGTGTTTCCATACCACCTCCCCGATAAGATAAAAACCCGTAACGAGTGAATAACCAAAAAGTCATCACGTCAAATAATAAATTGACGGACGCGTCCCCAGCTCCTCCCGCAGGCGCAGGCGCACCCGCGGTTCTGCCAGCGCTCGGCTTACATCGCTCCGGGGATCGTCAAAATCGCCGAACATGATCGCCCCGGTCAGACAGCCTTCGGAGCAGGACGGCTGCAGGCCTTCGTCCAAACGACCTGCGCAGAAGTTGCATTTCTGGACCGCGCCTGCCAGATGGTTCGGATAGATTCTCTCCTCATAGGGCGTCAGATGATCCTTGAAGTAGCTTCCCTTCCCGTCCCAGAGAAAGCGAACATCGTAGGGACAGGAGAGGATGCAGGCCTTGCATCCCACGCATTTATCCGCATCGATCAGCACCAGATTATCCTCGCGCTTGTACGAAGCGCCGGTGGGACACGCCTCAACGCACGCCGGATCTTCGCACTGCATGCAGCGCACCGGCCAGAAGATGCGCCGGGCCACGGGGAACGTACCCACTTCCTCCTCCAGAACCCGGTTCCAGAAAATCCCCTTCGGCGTGCCGTTTCGCATCTTGCACACCACGACGCAGGTATTGCATCCAATGCATAATTTTAAATCAATCACCATACCCCAATGCATACTGCCTCCCTCCTATCTCTCATGTTGAGTTTACGCATCAATGAGTCGTCTTTTTACAGACTGCGCAGAAATGGCCAGATGCAAGGCCCCCGACATCCTGAGCCATGAGGCGTACTTTTTCGTACGTCGAATGGCGAAGGATGAGGGAAACGCCGCAGA
>CAZTLA010000255.1:0-3449 GCA_964614365.1 uncultured Syntrophales bacterium
CCGCGTAGATGCGGTTCGGGCCGCCCCAGACGCCGATCAGCAGGTACATGGGGACAAGCATGAGTTCCCAAAAGATGTAAAAGAGGACAAGATCAAGGGCGCTTAAGGCGCCGATCATGGCCGTCTCGAGAAACAGGAAGGTTATATGGTACTCCTTGACGTGCCGTTCGATCGATTTCCAGGAACAGAGCACGCACAGGATCGTGAGAAACGTGGTGAGCAGGATCAGGAGGAGACTGATGCCGTCGATACCCACGAGATAACTGACCCCCCATTCGGGAAACCAGTCCGCTCTCTCCAGAAACTGTATCCCGTTCCATTTCTCGTCGAAGAAAACGTACAGGGGCAGGGAAACGGCAAATTCCAGCAGCGTCACGAGGAGCGTAAAATACTTTATGTGCCGCGCGTGTTTTTTGTCCACGAAAAACAGCGCAGCCGCACCCAGTAGGGGGAGAAATATCAAGACGCTCAGAAAGGGAAAATTATCGGTCATAGCGAGTACTGCACCTCATGTTACATGATTGGTTTCATGATCAGATAACCTGCCACGATGATTGCGCCGAAGATGATGCCGAAGGCGTATGCCTGTACGTAGCCCGCCTCGATCAATCGTATTATCCCGCCCAGGCGCTTCATCAGGGAGCCCGTGCCGTTTACCGACCCCTCAATCATCCCTTCGTCGACTACGCGCAGGAGCCCCCCGCCGAGCTTGAGAAGGCCCCTGACAAAGACGGCTTCGTAAATCTCGTCCACGAAATACTTGTTGTTCACGAGGCGGTACAACCCCGTGAACCGTTCCGTGAACCGCCTGGGTAGATCCGGCCTTTTTACATAGAACAGATAGGCCAGGCAGATGCCGAAAAGTCCGATAAGCACCGATGTCAGCATCAGGACGATTTCCAGCGAGGCGCCGCCGGCCGCTTCAGCCCCGCCCGCGGATGCCCAGGCGCTGGCCGCACTACTCAGATCATGGGTTGCGACCCCCTGGTGGGGCGGACCGAGGACCGGTTCGAGAAACCGTTCTATGCGGTTTTCACCGCCCAGGATATGGGGAACGCCAAGGTAGCCGCCCGCGATGGACAGGATTGCCAGAATCATGAGCGGAACGGTCATGATCTTCGGCGACTCGTGGATATGATGCTTTACCTCGTCGGACGCCTTGCACTCCCCGAAGAAGGTGCGGAAGAGGAGGCGGAACATGTAAAAGGCCGTCATGCCTGCGGCCGCGGCGCCCAGGAACCAGATGAGGGGATGTCCCTGGGGAGAACTGAAGGCCTTCCATAATATTTCATCCTTGCTGAAGAATCCGGAAAGGCCGGGAATTCCGGCGATGGCGAGACAGGCGACGAAAAACGTCCAGTACGTGACGGGAATCTTCTTCCGCAACCCCCCCATGTTCCTCATGTCCAGTTCTCCGCTCATGGCGTGCATCACGCTGCCGGCGCCGAGGAAGAGCAGGCCCTTGAAGAAGGCGTGGGTCATGAGATGAAAAATGCCCGCCGCATAGGCGCCGACGCCCACGCCCACGAACATGTAGCCCAACTGGCTGATGGTGGAGTAGGCAAGCACCTTCTTGAGGTCGTATTGGGCAAAACCGATGGAGGCGGCGAAAAGGGCGGTCAGCGCGCCGATCAGGGCGACGACGAACATCGTATCGGGAGCCAGGGAATAGAGAAAGTTCAGCCGCGCAATCATGTAGACGCCGGCGGTAACCATGGTTGCCGCATGGATGAGCGAGCTGACGGGCGTGGGGCCTTCCATGGCATCGGGAAGCCACACATACAGGGGAATCTGTGCCGATTTGCCCATGGCCCCCACGAAAAACAACATCGTGATCGCCGTCGCAAGGGGAACGCTCAGGAGGTGCGCGTTCGGTTGAATTTCGGAAAACTTCAGGGTCCACACGCCGTGCGTTCCGAGACTGACGAACAGAAGGAAGATGCCGAGCAGGAAACCGAAATCGCCGATCCGGTTGACGATGAAGGCCTTCTTCCCCGCGTTTGACGCGGAATCCTTTTCGTACCAGAAACCGATCAGGAGATAGGAACAAAGCCCCACGCCCTCCCATCCCACGAACATGACGAGCAGGTTGTTGCCCGTTACCAGGAGGAGCATCATGAACACGAAGAGGTTCAGGTAGGTGAAGTACCGCCGGAAGCCCGGATCATCGTGCATGTAGCCCGCGGAGTACACGTGAATCAAAAACCCGACGCCCGTGACGACGAGGCACATGATAATGGAAAGGGCGTCTATCCTGAAGCCCATTTGCACCGCCAGTTCACCCGAAACGATCCAGTCGAAGAGGTCTTTCTCGAAGATCCGACTCTCCGCCGGAAGCTCAAGGAACTGCACGAAGATCGCCGCCGACGCCAGAAAGGACAGGAACAGCGCCAGACAGGCAATCCAGGAGACAAGGGTTTTTGAGGTTCTGTTTCCGGACAGTCCGTTTATGAGAAAGCCGAGCGCCGGAAAAAGGGGTATGAGCCAGATATAGTCTGCCATCGGTTATCCTTACGTGTTAGCCTTTCAAGAGATTTACTTCATCGGCGTTGATCGTGTCCTTGAGGCGGAAGATGGTTATGAATATCGCCAGACCCACGGCCGCCTCCACGGCGGCGACCGTCATGATAAAAAATACGAATACGGCGCCGTCCATGGAGGAAAGGGCGGCGCCTGCCGTGATGAACGCCATGTTTACCGCGTTGAGCATCAGTTCGATGCACATGAATATGACAATGGCGTTTCGTCTCGTGATGGCGCCGATGGCGCCGATCGTAAAGAGGATGCCGCTGAGCGCGAAATAGAGGCCGGGGGGTATGTCCTGAAGCATAGGGGTTTCTCCTTACTATTCCTTCTTTCTTTTCGCCAATATGACGGCGCCCACAATGCCGATGAGCAGCAGTATGGAGGCGAGCTCAGCGGGGAAGAGATACTGTCCGTAGAGGAGGCTGCCCATGACCTTGACGTTGCCGCTCCGCTCAAGCATGGCGGTCGAATAAACCGACTCCCTCCCCGTCAACTCGTAAGCCGTGGCGATCACGAGAATTTCGAAGAAAAGCATGATGGTGATGATCGCCCCGGTAAATTTCCGGGAAGAGAATTTCCTTTCCGGGGCGTCGTCCTTTTCCAGGTTCACGAGCATAATGACGAACAGGATCAGCATCATGATGGCGCCCGCGTAGACCATGACCTGCGCTACGGCGATGAACTGGGCGTTCAGCATGAGATACAGAACGGCAACCGCGATAAACGTGGCGATCATCCACAGGGCGCTATGGATGGCGTTCCGTCTGGTGACCATCATGAGCGAGCCGCCGATGGAAACCGCCGCCGCAACCATGAATACGAGCCAGGTAAACCATGAAAAATCCATTGTCATCCTTTATCTTTTCCTCTTATCGTTTCATAGACTGGAGCTTCTCTTTTGTGAGCAGAAAATCCTTCCGGTT
>CAZTLA010000256.1:0-3425 GCA_964614365.1 uncultured Syntrophales bacterium
TCAGTCTCACGACGGCCTACACCTACAACATGAACGGCACGAAGAAGACCTTCACCTATCCGAACAGTACCACGGTGAGCTACAGTTACGATTCAAACAATCAGCTTGCCGGGGTGGATATTCCGGGGGTGGGATTCGTCACGGTCAACGGGTATACCTGGAACAGGCCTGCGGGGATTACCCTGCCCGGCGGCGGGACGAAGCAGTTTATCTATGATCCCCTGATGCGGACGAAGTCCATCGCCGCAGCCGATCCCGGGCAGAATCCGGTTATGACCTACAATTACAGCTATGACGGGATGGACAACATCAAGACAAAGACAACGGAGCAGGGCAATTATGAATACGGTTATGACGACCTGTACCGCCTGAATGACGTGAAGAAAGATACGCAGAGCCAGGAGACCTACACGTATGATCAGGTGGGCAACAGGCTGACCTCAACCACTGCATCAAACTGGACGTATAACGCCAACAACGAGCTCCAGACCTATGACGGCGTTGCGTACGCCTACGATGCCAACGGGAACACCACCAGAAGAATAACGGTGGGCAAATCCAGAACTACGTTTATGACGTGGACAACCGTCTCGTCGAGATAAAAGACGGCAGCAACAACACCATTGCCACATACACGTACGATCCCTTCGGCAGGCGGATCAAAAAACAGACGGGTGCGGGGGTCACTTACTACCTCTATTCTGACGAAGGTCTCATCGGTGAGTACGATGCCGCTGGCAACGAGTTGAAGACCTACGGTTACAAGCCTGACAGCACCTGGACTACCGACCCTCTGTTCTGTCATTCCCGTGAAAACGGGAATCCAGAGTTTTACTTCTACCAAAACGACCATCTCGGAACCCCGCAGAAGATGACGAACATCAGCGGCGCGGTTGTCTGGTCAGCCACCTATGATGCCTTCGGGAAGGCTATAGTCGATGCATCTTCTACGATCATGAACAACCTGAGATTCCCGGGCCAATACTTTGATGGGGAAACTAATCTGTATTATAATTGGAATCGGTTTTATGATTCCATAATAGGTAGGTACATGATAACGGATCCTATTGGATTTGCGGGGGGTGATGAAAATTTATTTAGATATGTATTAAATAATCCATTAAGATGGATTGACCCAGACGGCTTGTCTACTTTTATATGCCGCAGACCACTTAAAAAATGGAAAAAGGAAAGGGGAACTGCGTTTCATGAATATCCTTGCGTTGTTAACCCAACTACCGGAAAGAAAACTTGCAGTAGTACGACACCAAAAGGCTTTTTCCTATTGTTTCCTGGAAGACCTACTACCCCTGAAGATGGTGATGTATACGATCCCAAGAAGTGTAGGGAAGTTGAACCGGATAATATCTGTATGGATTCTTGTATGGAAAAAAATATGTCAAGCTCTAGTAGGCCGCAATATGGATATCCAGGGCCAGGAACTGATTGCAAGGAATATTCTCGTGATTTAGTCGAAAATTGTAGAAAGCAGTGCTTCTTAATGAATGACTACAGGAAGGGATTAGATGAATAAGACTATTATTATGAAAGTGATAAAAACAATATGGGTTCTGATTGCAATATTTGTACTTTGCAATACCTTATACGAACATTACATGACGCATAGTCCAGAGATCGCTTTAGGTGGGACAATGATGATGATCGTACTTTCTGTGCCTTCCGGTCTCTTGGTTGTGCTTTTATTGAATATTGCGGCGATGATTATCGGAACAATTTTTTCTGTTTATCTGCCAGATAATTATTTCACAATTATAGCTACTTGGTCGTTAATATTTGCAGCAGGTTATTTCCAATGGTTCATGTTAGCTCCTATAATATGGAAAAAATTAAGGGACAAAAATAAGAAGAAAAAGGGGACGGAAAAAGGAAAAAGGGGACGGTTCCAATTTTCGCTTTTATAGGCGGTCTATGGCTTGCAAACGGGTCATGCTTGCAATAGCTCCGTTCGGCTTGGCCGTCATTCTTGTTATCCAACGGTTGGAGTAATTTTCAGCCGTTTTTTTTACCGTTCTTTGACAACTGAATAGGACAACGTCAGCTTTGCTCCCCCCGCCGACGCGACGGAGGGCGTCTATGCCTTCTACCTTAAGGTCGCGAGCTCGAACTACCAGACGACGAACATCGGCCTGTACGCGTCGGTGACGCAATCGGGCGAGGGGAACGCCCTTTTCAAGGTATCGGACATCTATACGGGCACGCTGGGCGCGAATAACCAGCCTGGGGGAAAAGGGGTCAAATCTTTCATCTTGACAATTGTGGATAGGCAGGCTAAATGAGCGACCATGGCAAGACCGTTGCGCATACAATACCCGGGCGCACACTATCACGTGACCTGCCGGGGGAATGACCGGAAAGAGATATTCCGGGATGCAGAGGACCGGAAGGTTTTTCAGGAAAAGCTCCGCCGCTCCTTGGAGATATTTAATGTTGCCCTTCTGGGCTACGCTTGCATGTCGAACCATTTTCATTTACTGGTTGTCACGCCGGAGGGGAATCTTTCGGAGTTCATGCGTCATTTTAACATCAGCTATACCTCTGCCTTTAACCGGAAATACAGGCGCTCCGGGCATCTTTATCAGGGACGGTACAAGGCCCTCCTGGTTGATGAAGATAATTATCTTCTGGAGGTATCCCGATACATTCACCTGAATCCTTTCCGGTTGAAGTCAGGCGGCTCTGCGGACAAAAGGTGGCAAGAGCTTATGGGGAGTGATTCCACCAGCCTGCCCGGCTACCTGTCGGAACGGAAAAGAAAGGGATATGTCAATTACGGAGTTGTTTTGCAATATCTTGGCGGTGACAATCGGGAGGGTATGCGGGCATATCGTCGCTTCGTGGAAGAGGGTATCGATATAGCGGGGAGTCCCCTCGCATTGGGGAAGGGAAACGGCATCATCGGGGACGGGGGTTTTGTCGCGCGGGTCAAAAGAAAATTCGGCAAGGTCGGAGATTCGATGCGGGAGCAGCCTTCGTTACGGGACATAAGGAGGCAGTTAACGCCGGAAGCCTTGATCTCGCGTTATTTGGAACTGACGGGGGAGTCGAGAGAGCAGATATGCAGGCGGGGCCGTCAATCCCTGGAGCGGGCAATGCTGATGGAGCTGTTGTATCGTTTCTGCCGGATTACGCAGCCGGAAATAGGGAAGCTGCTGGGCGGGATAGATTACAGTGCCGTGAGCCAGTCGAGAAAGAGGTTCCAGACGAAGTTAGAGCAAGAACCTGAATTGCGGCAGCGATACGAAAATATAAGAGATCATATAGGGGAGAGGTGACGCGCCCCGTGACAGGCGGTGGGGTAGACATCCTCAATTGTCAAGATCAAAGATTTGACCCCATTCTCACGAAGTTGGAGCAAGAACCTGAATTGCGGCAGCGATACGAAAATATAAGAGATCATATAGGGG
>CAZTLA010000257.1:0-3393 GCA_964614365.1 uncultured Syntrophales bacterium
CTCGCGATGACATTATGACACAACCTCTTAATTCCTATTGCGTCTCTCCCGCCGGGGCGCACGTTGCCGCATAGCTCCCGGTGTCCGCCACCACTGCCAGCTCGTCCGCCGAAAATACCCGGTCAATGTCGAGGATCATGACAAAGTTATTGTCGCGTTTCCCCATCCCCCGGATGAACTCCGTCCGCAGCTTTGTCCCGATCCGCGGCGCCGGTTCTATCTCACCCGGTTCAAAGTCCAGCACCTCCTGAACCGAATCCGCCAGCGCCCCTAACACCGCCGTCTCACCCTCCAGGCTCACCTCCGCAATAATAATGCAGGTGTTCACCGTCTTCTCCGTCCGCGGCATATCGAACTTCAACCGCATATCAACCACCGGCACCACGCTGCCCCGCAAATTGATCACCCCCCGCATGAACTCCGGCGTCTTGGGAACCTTCGTGATGTCCGTGAAATCAAGCACCTCCCTGACCTTCGAAATGTCGAGGGCAAATACCTCGTCCTCCAGCTTGAAGGTCAGATACTGTGTCGTCTCTGTTATTCCTGTTACACTCATCTCCAACCTCCTTCGTTAATACTTCTCGAATTCCTGATCCAGCTTGTCATGATCCGCACTCCCCATCTCAAGGGCGACACCCGAAGGCTTGCCCTCGATCCGCGCCCGTGCCGATGCCGCAATCTGCTTCTTCAGCCCTCCCTGAGCAACATGCGCCACGGTTGCCTTGTGGGCCGCACGAGGCGCCGCCGATTTCTGCACCCTCCGCACCGAACCGCCCTCATCGTCGATCTTGAAAAACGCGATGGAACTCTGGAGTTGCTCCGCCTGTGAAGCAAGCTCCTCCGACGTGGACGCCATCTCCTCCGAGGCGCTGGCATTCTGCTGTATCACCTGGTCGAGCTGCTGTATCGCCTGGTTTATCTGTTCCGCACCCGTATTCTGCTCATTGCTTGCCGCGCTGATCTCCTGGACCAGCTCCGCGGTCTTCTGGATGTCGGGAACGATCTTCGCCAGCATCTCCCCGGCCTTCGTCGCCACCTCCACGCTGCTCGCCGACAGCTTGCTGATCTCGCCCGCCGCCGTCTGGCTCCGCTCCGCCAGTTTCCTCACTTCCGAGGCCACCACGGCAAAGCCTTTCCCGTGCTCGCCCGCACGGGCCGCCTCGATGGCCGCATTCAGGGCCAAGAGGTTCGTCTGTCTCGCGATCTCTTCGATGATGGTGATCTTGCCCGCGATCTCCTTCATCGCGTGAACCGTCTCCGATACCGCTTCCCCGCCTTCCTTGGCATCAGTTGCCGCCTTCAGCGCGATTTTCTCCGTCTGCTGGGAGTTGTCTGCATTCTGCTTGATGTTCGAGGACATCTCCTCCATCGAGGAGGACGCCTCTTCCGCCGCCGCCGCCTGCTCCGTCCCACCCTGCGACATCTCTTCGGCGGTTGAACTCAACTCCTGGCTCCCCGATGCTACATTGTCCACGGCCATTTTCACCTGTCCCACCACCTCCCGGAGCTTTGCCACCATGTTGATCATGCTCTGCACAAAGGTATCCTTTTCGGACCTCATCTTGGCTTCCACGGTAAGGTCCCCCTGGGAAATCTTCTCCAGGGCAACAGCAGAAACGCGCATGCTATCCACCATATTCTTCATTGAGGCAAGCAATTGACCGGTCTCGTCTTTGCCCGTAACCTCGATATCCAGTGCCAGATCGCCTTTGGCCAAGCTGTTGGAAATGTCAACCGCCTTTATCAACGGCCGGGTAATGCTCCGGGAAATATAGACGCCCGCGCCGATCCCGAGAACCAGCGCAACTAACCCAAAGATGATTATGCTCCTTAAGGCCATTTTTTCATCATTTTCCGCAGCCTTTGCCGCCTCATCGGTGAATTTTTCCACGGCCTTAAGGATCGTTTGGATTGTCTTCTCGACCTGTTCCCGCTCTTTCTCCACGTTCTCTGTACCCGCAAGCGCCTCACGGATCTTAGCGCTGTTCAAAAGCCCGAATATCCGCGTTACACCGCTGTCGAAATCCGTGTGCTCCTTATCAGCTGCTTTCATGAGGTCGCCAAAATCCTTAAATGCCTTCTGGTCGGCGGAGCTCGCGGCCGTCTTGATGGCTTCGTCGATGAGTTTTTCGGTTTTCTTGAACTCTTTATCTGCCTTCTCGGCCAATTTATTGAACTCGGCTTCAACCGCCGCTAATTCCTTCTTTTCGTCGGCCATCGCCAACCTTAGCGCCCTCTCAAAAAGCATCCCCTGTTCCAGTTGTAGAGCATCAATTTCTGCTACTGCTATAGTTATAGGTATGTCTTCTTCTGCTATCCCCTTTAACTCGTCCCCGATATTCTGCATCTTCACGGCGCTGACACCGGTGATAACTGCCATCAAAATCAGCATCACCGCCACCAGGCCCAATATCTTCGTCCCTATTTTTATGTCGTTCATCGCTATCATGACTATCCCTCCTCCTTTAACTGATCTCCTTTTTTACATGCAGGGTTTATATGTTAGTGACACTGCACCGGTATCAAGATCATAGTAGGCCCCTACTATTTTCAGTATCCCCTCTTCGGCAACTTCGGCCAATCTGGGCTTTGAGGATTTCAACTTTTCGGCAACAAGTTTCGTATTGGCCTTGACCGCCTCATCCAGGAGGTCTCCGTGCTTCCCCTTCGCCTTTTCCACGGCAGGCTTGATTGCAGCAACGAGCTTCCCGATCTGGCCGGGGACCTCTCCGCCTTTTACCGTGGCGTCCACCGCGCCGCATCGCTTATGGCCGAGCACCATGACCAGCCGAACGCCCAGGTGTTCGACGGCGTATTCGATGCTGGCGATCGCGACATCATCCGCCACGTGGCCGGCCGTCCTGATGACAAATAAATCGCCCAGCCCCTGGTCAAAGGTGATCTCGGGCGGGACCCGCGAGTCCGAACAACTGAGGATAACCGCAAAGGGATGTTGGCCTTTGGCAAGCTCGGCGCGGCGCACGGTATTCTGCCTTTTGTGAATCATCCTGTCGGCAACATAGCGCTTATTCCCTTCCTCCAGTCTCTTCAAACCCTCTTCGGCGCCGATGCTGGCCGCCGCCTCATGCGTTGATGCCGCAGCCGATGCCGGGTGTTGCGTGGTTTTCCCCGTCGCTTTTTTGGCCGGGCTTTCCTTTAACGCCTTTTCCCCTTTGGCATGATTTTCTTTAACCGCGCTATGCTCCTTCTTCAGGAAATCGCTCGAATATGCCTGACCAAACATCAGGAATAAAGGCACAGCAACAACCAGCGGGACTAAATACTTCGTACATCTCCTCGATATTCTTTTATTCATGTTCCTCCTCCTTTCTTTTGACCCCGTATTGTCAAAACTTTTTTGTCTCTTAGGAAAAAATACCTTTACTTTTAGTA
>CAZTLA010000258.1:0-3383 GCA_964614365.1 uncultured Syntrophales bacterium
GAGAGAAGGGGCAATTCCCCTCGCGCTTCTCCAAAGAACGCTTGCAAAGGCTTAATATCGGCCAGCGGCGCTACGGCGGACATGGCAAGACAAAGACGACTCCGACAGAGGGGGGTACCGGCAATACGGGGACGCAAGGGGCGGTCAGGCACGGGCTTTTATGGCAGCAGCCTCTCCGCGCCAACCGGGAGAACCGTTGTTTTTGCCTCGGCAGGCGGGACATTGATAAACACGATCATAAAAGGTATCCGGCTGTTCGCGGCAATACGATCGTTCAATACATTGCGTCCAAGGGAAAGCGAGAGTGCCCGCTGGATTTCATCCTCCGTCATGGAAGCCAGTTCCTCGTCGGTCAGAATGTTGCCGCAGGAGGAAATCCGCTCGCCCAAAACCGCACCGGCCGCATCATAGATTCTCCCCCGCACCTGTATCCGGGAAATTACATACTCCGACTGATTAAAGGCCGTGCCCTCAACAACCCGGAGATCTCCCAGAAGCATATTCTTGACAACGCGTTGCTTCAGATCCTGAAGCTTGACCTGGGTAATGCTGAAATCCTTCTGCTGACTGCCCGCTCCCAGGATATTCTCAACCAGGGGCAAAGACGAAATCCATTCCGTCAAGGCCTGTCCGCCAAAGGATATGGACATATCCCGCGTGCTGAAGGGCGAAAACAGCCAGAGGCATATACCCCCGAGCACCAGAATGATGAGCAGTGAGCATGCCGCCACCTTTGCAATCCCCACCCCCGTGCCTCTCTCCTCCGGCAAGAAATATTCCCTTTCATCCGGCAGGGACTCTTCCGGTTCGGCAGTGGACGCCACGCCGGCGTTTTCTGCCTCGATGAATCCGGGCGACAACCCTTTACTCCTTGCCGCCCGTCTTTCCGTTATCACGATCGGTTCATTCTCGATGGCGACCGTCTCCGTGTCCTTTGCCGTATTCTCCGCGGAAATCGCGGCAGTTTCTTCTCTGCGCGGATTATCCTGGAAGAAAACATTCTTGCAGATGCTGCAGCGCACCCACACTCCCTCGCCGTTGATAACCGCCTCGTCAAACCTGAATTTCGTTTCGCATTTCTTGCATTGTACGATCATATCTGCTCCCCTTCGCCAACCTCCCGAATCAGCCATATATCCGGTAAAAAGCGGGACATTTCATTAAAATCCAACCCATACCCCACCACAAAGCCATCCTCAATGGAGAACCCCACATAATCGGCGTCAAAGGGCGTCGTTCTTTTTTTCGTCTTATCAAGAAACGCGCATACTTTCAACGACCGCGGATTTCTTTCCTGCAGCCAGTTGACGAGAAACGTAAGGGTGCATCCCGTATCGACGATGTCTTCCACGATAAGCACGTCCTTTCCCCTGATGGAGGTATCGATGTCTTTCGTCATCAGGACGTTCCCCGTGCTTGCCATTCCCGAACCGTAACTTGCCAGCCGCACAAAATCAACCCGGCAGGGTATGCTCAAACAACGGATCAGGTCCGCCATGAAGATGAAGGCTCCTTTCAGGACACCGATGACGATGAGTTCCCGCCCTTCGTACTCGCGGGAAATGTCGCAGGCAAGCTCCCGAACCCGCTTTTCGATAACGTCCCTGGTCAAGAGAACCTCTTTTTTCATGGACCGCATTCCTCCGCCGCTTTCCCCGTTCTCCAACACTACCCGTTCTAGGGGGGACCTGTCAATAAAATTGAAGATTCTCCGCCGTAACCTGTGAAGAATCTTCGATCCCCCAGGAACATCATCGTTCATCATTCGCTCGCTTACCCCGCGACAAGCCGCGGGGAATGCGCTCGCTGCCAAATTCAGGATGCCGCGGTATAGGACCGCACGAAGGCATCGATGCCGCCCTGGACAAGCCCTTCCGCACGCCGGACCTCTTCCCGATCCCGGAATTCCGAACAGAGACTCAGAAATATGGCGTCGAACCGGGATCTGCTGCAGCCCAGTGCATCATAATCGATGTGAAAAAACCGTCACGCATGTCAGCCCCCCCGTTCCGGAGGGGATGAAGCAGACACCCCACGCGCTTTTCTTCTTCGTCAAGGAAGCCCGCATACTCGCAACAGTAAATCTCCTCGTACCTCTTCGCCTGATCCTCCACCGATTTCGTCGCTTCAGAAAAGGACGAGAGGTCAGCCGGCCCGTGGACCATCTTCCGGAAGCGTCGCGTCCGGCCCCGCAGCCTCCCCACGAGCGACTCCCTGCTGCTGTCGGCCCAGTTGTAAAGACCGCAGCAGGCGCCGCAGGACTTGCCCGCATCGGGCTGACATAGATGAATAAAGGAACTTTGCATCCGGAAACACATCCCCACAGGCTGCTTCCATGGTAGCGGCAAGCCTGCCGGGGTTCTTAAATCGAAACCTTTGAAAAAAGGCGGAAATTGGATTCAGGAGGCGCGAAAAAGATTTTTGAGCCCGGATGAATCCACTGTTCAAAGCTCTCAAGTCATTGTTGCCTGAGAGAAAAGCGCCGTCCTACCGGACAGTGCCTGCTATATACGAGGAATAAAATTGCAGGTCAAGACCAAAGATGGTAAAAGCTTGCTCGCAGCCTCATGGCATAGAGGAGAAGAGAATGAACTGGGAAGAGGTACTGTCAATCGTAGAAAAGCCAAGCCGGTATATCGGTGGGGAGCTGCACGCGTCCCGGAAGGACCGGAGCGCCTGCACGCTGAGAATTGTCCTCGCTTTTCCGGATACCTACGAGGTAGGCATGTCGCACCTGGGGATACAGGTTCTTTACTCCATTCTCAATGCCGACCCCGCCGTTGCCGCGGAGCGGTGCTACGCACCCTGGCCGGACATGGAGCAGGCCATGCGGAACCATAATCTGCCCCTCTTCTCGCTGGAGTCGCACACCCCCCTCCATGATTTTGACATCGTCGGCTTTTCTCTTCAGTACGAGCTGTCATATACGAATGTCCTCAATATGCTGGAACTGGGTCGCATCCCCCTGCGATCAAAGGAACGCGAAGAGCACGATCCCGTCGTCATCGCCGGCGGCCCATGCGCCTTCAACCCCGCTCCCATGGCGGCATTTATCGACGCCTTCGTGATCGGCGAGGGGGAGGAGGCAATCTCGGAAATCGTTGCGGCTGCCGTGGAGGTAAAAGCAAAAGACGGATCGCGGCAGGACATCATCGCCGCCCTGGCGGCCATCGAGGGAGTTTACGTACCCGCACTGCACCGGGGAGGGGAAAAAATCAAGAAGAGACTTGTCGCCTCGTTCGACGAATGGCTTCCCCCGGCAAAACCCGTGGTGCCTCTAATGAATACCATCCACGACCGGATCACGCTGGAAATCGCACGGGGCTGCACGCGGGGATGCCGCTTCTGTCAGGCGGGAATGGTGTGGCGACCCGTCCGGGAAC
>CAZTLA010000259.1:0-3361 GCA_964614365.1 uncultured Syntrophales bacterium
GGCGTTACAAACCTTTGAATTATAAGACATGCGATACTACCGACTGCCATAAAGACGAGCATAAGGGACAGTTCAAGGACAAGGCATGTGACTCGTGCCACAACACTAAGGGTTGGAAGCCGGCGCTCTTTGATCATGCATCCCAGGAGTACAAGGGGTTCAAGCTGGACGGCAAGCACGTTGATACAAAATGTGAAAAGTGCCATGTCCAGGGGCGTTACAAACCTTTGAATTATAAGACATGCGATACTACCGACTGCCATAAAGAGCCGCATAAGGGACAGTTCAAGGACAAGGCATGTGATTCCTGCCATACAACAAAGGGCTGGAAAGAGACGACCTACAACCATTCCGCACAATACAGTGAATTCAAGCTGAGCGGGAAACATGAAAAGGCCAGGTGCGAGAAATGCCATGCTGAGGGCAAATACAGCAAGACCCCCAAGGACTGCCTGAGCTGCCACGAGAAGGAGGATGTGCATAAAAAAGAGCTGGGCAGCCTCTGCGAGAAATGCCATGACGCGGAAGACTGGAAGAAGCCGACCTTTGACCACAACCTCAGGTCAGTGTTCCCTCTTGTTGGCAAGCATAAGGATACCAGGTGTGAAAAATGCCATAAGGACAAGAAGTACAAGACAAAGGAGGAAAAATGCATAGAATGCCATAAGGACATACATAAAGGCGAGTTCGATCAGGATTGCAGCAAGTGCCACACTCCGTTCGACTGGCAGCCTAAGACCTTTGACCATAAAAAACAGGCAAGGTTCGAACTAAAAGGGATACACAACGACCTCCTCTGCACAAACTGCCATAGGGTCAAGGGTGAGTATAAAGGGGTCAACCGCAACTGCATAAAGTGCCATACAGACCCACACCTGAACCAGTTCGGAAGTCCGGGCTGTGAGCAGTGCCACACCCAGAACTCCTGGAACCCTTCGCTCTTCAACCACAGCAGGACAGGGTACCCGCTTGTCGGACAGCACCGGCATACAGAATGCCGGGCCTGTCATGCGGACCGTGTATACAGGAGGACGTCTACAGCCTGCTATAACTGCCATACCAATAAATACAACAGCGCCTTGAACCATTTGGCAAACGGGTACAGTCACGAATGTCGCGATTGCCATAAACCGACATTCACCTCATGGGAATTCAGTCACTCAAAGGTGTCCGGATCGGCCTCCTGCGCCACATGCCACCTTAATAATATCCCTGCATCACACGCTGCCAAAGGTTTCGGCACGTCTTGTGAAAACTGTCATAAATATTCTTCAGGATGGACATTCACCCACCCGACAGGAACGACGGGGTGCGGCAGTTCCGGTTGTCATCAGACTTACAGCGCTCCAGCGCGAACAGCAAGGCACACCACTAACAACTGGACTGCGTGCGAGGTCTGTCATAAGTACCCCACATGGACATTCGTCCATCAGGTGGGAGGGACAGGGTGTTCGACCTGCCATTTGGGGTTAGAGGTGGGCAAGCACAAGAACAACTATGGAACAACCTGTGAAAACTGTCATAAATACCCTTCATGGACCTTCAGTCACACTGCTATTACGTCGGGTTGTAATACATGTCATTCGGCTGAATATCCGGCAGCCCATCAAACCTACAACAACAGGTTCGGGACGACCTGTGAAAGCTGCCATAAATACCCGTCGTGGCCAACGACTACATTCAGCCATACGTTCTCATCGTTCCCCACGAACCACAAGGGGTATTCAGGGTGTTCCAACTGCCATCCGTCCCGGAACTACGGGAACAAGGGAGGGTGCATAGAATGCCACAGCGCTGTCGGTGAAAAGGTCCACGAGACAAACCAGAATTCAGGATGCCTGTCATGCCATCCTACGGGCAAGGACTGATGTCATGAAGAAGAGCTACAGTCCCTTATTTAGTTCATTTGTAAAAAGACAAAAATTTACAAAATCTCCCTTTACCCCTCTTTGCCAAAGAGGGATAAAACAACTCCCCCTTAGTAAAAGGGGGATTGAGGGGGATTTTAAGAATATCAAATATAATATCTTCATACTTATGAACTTCTTAATACCGGTAATTATCCCAGGTATGGTATGGGGCGCAGAAATCCACGGTCTGATCTCTGTTGAGGACTATTTCTCAAAAGATTCAAGCTCGGCGTACGATTTCAACATACTCACCACAAGGACCCGCCTTGATGCGACAAAGCTGAACGATGCCGGCACACTGGCCTTTCACTTCGATGGAAGGGAGAGGAACGTCCTTGCGTCAAAGGACTACAACAGCAGTTACATAAAGAGCGAACGGATAGACACCCTGAATATTGAATATACAGGCCTCTCAAAAAGGGTTTACCTGTCTGTGGGTCGCCAGATGCCGAAGGAGTTGTCGCTGGAACGGGTGGACGGCCTGAACCTTGTATATTCTAACGACACCACGGGAGGCGGGGTGTTTGGCGGCCTAAAACCAGACCCCTACACGGATGAGTTTGGTTCAGACTATTCAACTGCCGGCGCTTACCTGTTCCATCGCACTAATGACCTGTATGCGAACCTTGCCCTTGTCCATAACGGATACAAAGGGGAGACAGACAGGCAATATATAAGCGGTTCTTCATACTACTACCCGTCTAAAGAGATCAACCTGTTCGGTTCCCTTATGGGCGACAAAAACCAGGATTCCGGCAATACGGACCTGACAAATGCCCTCCTTGAAGCCTCCTACAGGCCCGGCAAGGGAAGCATATCTGTGGGGTATACGCAGTTTCAGTCAATCAGGCGCTACAAGTCAATGCCTGTTAACTACACCTATGCAAGGAGCGGTCAGCACTCCTATTATCTAAGGGGGGATTACCGCTTTGGAGACAGTTATACTCTTTACGGCAGGTTCGACCGGCAGACCCAGATGTCCAGCGGTCTGGCGCCGGAAGAGAAGATCAGGGACGTCTATCATATCGGGTTTAGAAACGACAACCTGCTGAACAGCAATATCAGCGTTGACATCAGCGATGAGACGGCGGGAGGTTTCGGTTACAGTTACAACAATTACAGGCTGGACATGAGACGCCTCTTCGGCGAGACCTTTGAGCTTGGATTAAACGGTTCTCTCCAGCAAAGCAGGTACGATTATTACGATGATACAGAAACTGTCATTACTTATGGCGCGTCAGGAGATATGCGTCTTGGCAAGAGGTGGCATGTTTCCCTTTCCTATGAGGGGATGCAGGCAAGCGCCTATTCAACAAACACGGCCATTTCGCGCGTCACCTATAGATTCTAAGGCCCCAAATCCACCATCAAAAATTAACCACAGAGCATCACTGAGTTTTTCTCTGTGTTCTCAGCCAGTTACTAAATCTCCCCTGCCCCCTCTTTGCCAA
>CAZTLA010000260.1:0-3309 GCA_964614365.1 uncultured Syntrophales bacterium
GAGAAAGTGAAAATATGATAGGCGATACAAAGTTGCAAAAACTTATAGAAAGATGCGAGGAATGCGTTAGCATTCCGAAGCACTACCAGGGCGTACAAAGAGTATTAGATTTGTTTCTAAAAAACCTTTGCCTAAAAACAGGCTGAAATTTGCAAAAGTCTTTATGAAATATTTTTTTCATACCTATGAAAATAAAAAGACATATATATCAATATTGTGATTTAGAGAACATGCGCAATAATCATTTAGAAAGAACTGCAAAAGAGTTTTCTGAAATATCTAGTTTGCCACAGACATCTTCCAATATCCTGGTTGCTATAGCAAAAGAGGGGAAACTGCTCATATCTGATATTGCACGGAAAGTTAAAAAATCGGAGAGAATCGTGAGAAAGCATGTGAGTGCGCTTCTGGAAAAAGGGTTTCTAGAGCGAAAAATTAAGGTTACAAGAAATAATAAACTTGCTTACAACTATTCGCTCAAGCCGATTAATGAGATTGTGAAAATAGTACGTAGGGATTTGACTTTGAAGTTAAACCGAGTTAACGATATTGCAAAAAGTATAGAGGAATAAAACATAATGTGGAGAACTACAACAATAGGTGCGAGGAGTATGGGTTATAAGATAATACTCACATTGGATAGAACGTTAATCTCTGAATATACTTCGGAATCGCCTTTCTACGGAATCGCAAAAGCGATTCCGTACGAAACGTACGGAGTTGGTGCGCAACTCCGTAGTTTGACGATTCCTCGTATACTCATTCGCTTCGCTCATGAGTATAAATCGCTTGCAGAACTAAGGATTGATCCTTATCTTAGAATAATGGAAGAATGCGAGAATCCTCTAGGAATTGCAACACGAGGAAGTGATAAAAATGTTTCCTAAAAAGAAGGAAAATGAAAATGGCGTCCAGATTGTACTTACGGCATCACATATAGAAATGAGCGATTTTAATTTAAATCCGTTCATTGCATTTACAGGCGGTTTCCCAAAGATTATTCCTATAGATATTTTAAGGAAGTACTGGTATCCTATAACAAAGAACGATGATAATGGGAGCGCAAAATTTGCGCCTTACGGTCTGAGAAAAATAGAATCTGCATTGATAGATGAGTTTGGTGAGGAAAATGTTATCACATGCACACAGTACGATCTTCACAAATTTGTCGGACCCAAGACAAAGGTTGTTGGCATATCATCAATGGACCCCCTTGGTATAGGCTTTGTAAGCAGAACATATACCTCTCTGCTCGGTTTTGGCGGTGAGCCTATCGCAGCGGCAGAGTTCAGAGAACTGGTCACTCATCCTGTTCTGAAAAAACACAAGCCGAAGATAATGGTTGGCGGGGCTGGTGCATGGCAGATTATTCGGGGAAATATGGAAGAGGAATACAGAATCGACACTGTTGTTATGGGTGAGGGAGATACTGCGCTTGCACTGTTCAGAAAAGCAATGAATGATGAAGAATTACCTAAAACAGTTGAAACGGAAAAACCAGAATTGGATGAAATACCGGTAATAAAAAAACCTGCAATTTTCGGTGTTGTTGAGATCACCCGAGGCTGCGGAAGAGGATGCCAATTCTGTTCACCTACAACGAGAACAAGGTATTCTTTTCCTCTGGAAAAGATAAAAAAAGAAGCGGAATTGAATGCAAATGCAGGCTCAAGAATGGTTACTTTGCAGACAGATGATATCTTTCTGTACAATTGCAAAGAAAGTTTTATCCCGAATCGTGAAGCGGTTGTAAACCTGATAAAAACGATTTACGAAATTCCAAAAGTTGAATACATTCAGATTGCGCATGCAGCGCTTGCACCTGTGGTCTATGATCCTAAAATGGTTGAAGAAATTGCTCCTATGCTTACTGAAAAAACAAGATGGATAAATAACGGCAAGAAAATTTGCTGTGTAGAAATAGGTGTAGAGACTGGAAGTGTGCGGCTTATGGAAAAACACATGAAAGGAAAAGTTCTGCCTTACGAGCCGAAAGATTGGCCTGAAATTGTAACTCAAAGTATAGGAATAATGAACGATAACGATATTTATCCGCTTGCTACTTTGGTTATGGGCTTGCCAGAAGAAAATGAAAATGATGCGCTGGCAACAATGGAACTTGTAGATAAAATGAAGGATCTGAAATTGTTCTATGTTCCATTACTTTTCACTTCGGAAGAAGAATGTCTGCTTGGTAAAGCTAGGCAAGCAAATTTGAAAGATTTGAGTGATGCTCACTGGGATTTTATTGCTACATGCTGGCGCAGGAACATAGAAGTCTGGAGTCCAGGAGCAAAATGGAAAATAATGCTCGGCTCTGTGCTTGCGTATTATCTTTATTACAGATGGAAGCACGGAAAAAAAGTAATTCATCCGATACTGAAATTCTCAGGCTATCCGGAATCTTTTCTTCGCAGTACCTCAACTATAACTAATAAACGATAAAAATATTCTATTTTTGGATCAATTTGTAAACTACACGCACCTGAAGGTGCGTGCGTTTCCAAATTTGACCACGATACAAATCCTTCAATTCATCATGCTGTTGAAACAGCAGGTATTCTTGAAGGTCAAATTTGTAAAAAAAGAGGAGGGGATGGGAAGAGCCCCCTCAGAATCAGCGAAATAAATTCATTGCGCTTCTCTCAGAGCCCACCTATATTAGGGCGCTTTATACTTCGGAATTGCCTTCGGCAAATCCTCGTATATTCGTTCGCTACTACGGAATGCCAAGGCATTCCGTACGTTGCTAGGAAAATGCTCTGCATTTTCCGTCGCATCGCTCACGAATATTTTCTGGGAAGCGCAACCGGCTTGCCGCGTATGTTTAATCTATGTTATAGAGTATGTATAGTTTGCGCGTACCATACAGTACGCGCACTTACGAACTTCATTTAGTCTTTAAGAGTATTTAAGCATTGGGTGAACCCCTATCTCCAAAACGTGAAAGTGGGTTTTTAGTTGATTTTCCGATGGGAAGAGCCAGTTTCAGAAAACGTGAAAGTGGGTTAATTTTCATGGTTTAGAAAAAGTATATCAGGGTAGAGAAAAATTATGTCTTTTGATGAAAAGTTCGCATATGAACGAGTTATATGAAATTTCGACCCTCGCCTTTGAGTAAAAGTTAAATTTAAATAAGCGTATTACTACTATTAATAAAAAAAGGGTATGGTCTATCATGAGCGTGCATATATCTCTCCGCTTCCAAGAGGGGTTTAAATGTCAAGAAGAATTGTAGCAGTATTTTTGATAACACTTTTGCTCTTGTTATCGACTGAACCGTTGTTGCATCGCGTGTTTGTCACTGGT
>CAZTLA010000261.1:0-3251 GCA_964614365.1 uncultured Syntrophales bacterium
TAAACGGCGTCTTATCGATCCAGGCGGGAGATAATCCGCGGATATTGGAGCAGAAGCTCCATTCGTTCGTATCGCCACACGAAAGAAAGTCGGTGTTTCGCGATGGGGGGGTGGAAAAAAGATAATACCGGCGACGAGGAGCCTATTCCTCTCTGGCAGACCATGTACTGTTCCATGGCCCTGATCATGGTGGTTTTGTTTGTGATGCTTGTATCGTACTCGAAGCCGGACAAGCAAAGGATGCCCTCTGCAGGAGCCGACCGCGTACGTGATGAAAGTAAAAGGATAGAGGGTTTCCGTAGCCGTAACTTCCGAGCGGAGGAGAAAAATGGAAGAACGAAGGGACCGGGCGCCGGAGGAGAAAAAACAAACGACAAGCAAACAATGTTATTCGTTGAGGGCGACCGTCTGCGGACGGTGAATGCCGGCATGACGTTCCTGAAGGAAATAGTCGTTGAACGCGGTGCGGAAGAAAACGTTGCCTTGGAGAGAACCCGCCGTGGATTCAAAGCAGTATTTAAAAGCACCGTGCTATTCCCCTCGGGAGTGACAACGGTCGGGACAACCGCCTATCCCTACCTTGACCGGATGGCCAGCATTGCCAAAAAGGGACCGTTTTCCATAACGGTGGAAGGCCACACAGATAATGTACCAGTCAGTTTGCCGAAATTTCCCTCGAACTGGGAACTTTCCACTTCACGGGCGGTAAACGTACTCAGGTATTTGATCGAACAAGGAGGAATTTCTGCCGAGAGACTGACGGCGGTAGGGTTTGGCCAGTACCACCCCGTCGCTTCCAACGATACCACGGAAGGCAGAGAGAAGAACCGGCGTATCGAAATATTGTTTGAGCTGGATAGGGACGAAAAGGGTTAGCGGCGGGCTGCAACCGCAAGTAAAAAAGATCACGGTGAAAGACGAAAAAAAGATAACGGATGGATGTGATGGGGCTCAAGAATAGGAATCGGGGGAACAGGCAGCGCAGTTGGATAATGAGTTTTAATGACATGCTTACCGTAATGCTGGCTTTTTTTGTCATGCTCCTTTCCATGTCCAGTATCGACGGCACAAAAATACGCGGGGTGTCATCTTCGCTTAACAAGGTATTTGGTTCACTGCAGAGTGATGGACGAAGAGTGACGGTGTTTAATCCCTTTGTTACAACCTTGAAGGACCAGGATATAGAAACGGCAAAAAAGCAGGTACGGGAAGGGAAACAGCATATCCGGCGCGTTCCCTTTGGTCCTTCCGACGTGAGGGCCGATCTGGTTGCCGCACTGAACAAGGTGCCGGGGATAAAGGCTGTCACCATGAACAAAAATGTTTCCCTGTCCTTGGAAGAAAACTTGCTGTTTCAATCGGGTTCTGCGGAGATCAAAAGGGTGGACGACCCCGGCTTGCGCGTTTTATGCCTGAGACTGAAAAATACCGATGCGTCCATTCGGGTGGAGGGCAATACCGATGACGTGCCTATCAAGAGCAATCACTATCCCTCGAACTGGGAACTTTCTACCGCCCGTGCCGTGAATGTGGTGAAATATCTTATTGCGGGCGGAATATCTCCGGAAAGGCTCTCTGCCGTCGGCTATGGTCCGTCGAAACCGGTGGCGCAGAATAGTAATGAGCAAAACAGGACACTGAACAGGAGGGTGAACATTGTTTTAACGTTCGGCGAGAGTTAAGGAGGCAGGATACCATGGCACGAGAAGATAAGAACGAACAGCAGGAAGGCGAACAGGAACCTTCCGGACAACAGAAGAAAGGCTCTTTCCTGAAATGGATTATTATCGGTGTCGTTTTACTGGTGATCGTCGTTGCCGGTGTTCTGGGCGGAGTGCTTTATATGACCAAAACGAAGGAAGTAAAAAAACCGCCGGCGGAACAACAGCAGCGCCCTCTAACGGGGACAATGTGGGCCATGGATCCCTTTATCGTTAATCTCATGGACAATAACGGTGACCGGTACTTGAAGGCGGTGATACAGCTGGAGCTTTCCGATCCGGCCGCAGTGCCTGAATTGGAGCAGTTGAAACCGAAATTACGGGACAACGTTCTGGATCTTCTTTCTGCCAAGTCATACAAAGATCTGATGGAAATGGGGGGCAAGGAACGTCTTCGCGAAGAGCTGGCCATGCGTTTGAGCAATTTTATGACCAAGGGGAAGGTTCTCAAGGTGTACTTCACGGAATTTGTAATACAATAATCCAGTGGCGGGAATGGACACGGGCCTGCTGTAATTATGCTGTCTGTGCACGTTCCACGAAACCTCAATAAAAAGGGATTGCATATGTCGCATGTCTTGTCACAGGAAGAAGTCGATGCCCTGTTGCGGGGGATTTCCGGCGGGGAAATTGAGACTGAAGTCGAGATTAAGCACGATCCTTCGGAGATTGTACCCTATGATCTCACGAGTCAGGACAGGATTATTCGCGGGCGAATGCCCACGCTGGAGATGACCAATGAGAAATTTGCCCGGATGTTCCGGGCCACACTATCTTCACTTTTGAGAAAAGTCGTGGGCGTGAGCGCCATTTCCGTGGACATGATTAAGTTTGGGGAATTCCTGAAAACCCTTCCCGTTCCCACAAGTCTCCATCTCTTCCGTATGGATCCCATGAGAGGCAACGCCATCATTGTTTTCGAATCCAAGGTCATATTCACCCTCGTTGATTTGATGTTCGGAGGATCTGGAAGAAATCCTTTTAAAATCGAAGGTCGGGAGTTTACGGCCATAGAAAACAATCTTATCAAGAAGGTGGTCTTGAGTACCCTTGTCGATCTCGAAAAGGCATGGAAGGCGCTGATTGATCTGAAGATCACGTATCAACGATCAGAAATCAATCCGCAATTCGCTCAGATTGTTCCTCCCACGGATGTGGTTGTGGTGGTGAATTTCGAAGTCGAGGTGGAGTATTCCACCGGCATCATATCATTGTGCGTTCCGTACGCAACCTTGGAGCCTATCCGGGAGAAGTTGCAGGCCGGCTTTCAAAGCGAACAGCTTGAAGTGGACAAAGTCTGGGTGAACAGATTCAGGGATGGCCTAATGCGGTCGAGCGTTGATCTGGTTGCCGAACTGGGACGGACGCAGATCAATGCCGGAGATGTGGTTAATATGAAAAAGGGCGATGTAATTCCCCTTAATCACCATGCCTTCGATCCCCTGAATATCTTTGTGGAAGGGGTCATCAAGTTCAGGGGATATGCCGGCGGTTATAAAGGCAGCCAGGCGGTACAAATTTCACAGATAA
>CAZTLA010000262.1:0-3237 GCA_964614365.1 uncultured Syntrophales bacterium
CCGGCGCGGCCAGAGGCCCGCGCATGGCGGCCCTGCGCAGCCGCAGCCCAGCCGCCCAGCTCGGCCAGGGTTGCCGGCCAGGCCCGCGCAAACAACCGCGGCCTTGCCAGAACCAGGAAATACGATATAATAATTACATTAGAAAAATCGTAAAGGGAGAACTCTTAATGTTTAATACATCAGGAGAAATAAACCAATCATGCCACTTTTGAGGACATTTAAGCGCAATTACTTAAAGTCTTTGGCGTGAGGTGATAAATATATGAATATGGAAACGGGACAGATAATCACTGCGCAGGAACTGGAAATATTCTTGCGAAGTTTAAATGGATCAGATACGGTCTCAGGATTTACATCAGACAATCAAGAGGATTGTTTGGAAGCGGCATTGATAAATACACCCCAAAGACACCAAATTAGAACTGACCAAGACTCATCTTATCGTGAAGACCTTCTTACTGACATCATTAAAAGGGCAGCATCGTTAATATCTGCTGGCAAGGCTGATAACATGACTGCAATGTCCCAATACTTCGCCCAGGCGGTATCATCCTGCGGCTTGGGAACTATCTCGTATAGATTTTACGAGACAATAATAGGTTCCGCTGATTGGACGCAAAAAAATACTCTTTCAAAGAGAATTAATGCGTTTCGTTGCCTTTGTGCATACTTCTTTGGTAGCTTCGAGGTTGGTTTTAAGAACCTTCATAATTGTCAGCTCGGGCATAGGCCTGACATTAAGACACTATGGGAAGCGATATACCCCACGGATGAGGTCGTGGAGAAAAGGAAACAGAGATACGCCAAAAGGCAAGAACCTACTGGAGTTCAAATAATACCCGGCGAGGCTCTTTGGGAGTTGGGGTACTTGGCTAAGGACCAAGCGAATAAGATACACATTAATCGCCAAATGCTGCTTACTGTACTCTTGAAGGCTGAGGATAAGCTTTCCCCAATATTCCAGAGAGAACAATTTCTCCTATCACACAAATCCGACAACACCGAAAGGCAACATTACAAAATAGAAGAGGATGCTTACGAGATTTTAAAAATGGCATGTATAGAAGCTAAATTCGCCGAAACGTTTTTTCCTACCCTCCAAGGGCGGGCAGCAATGCCTGAGACAGCGTGGTTACTTCCACAACATATCGAAGCGGGTAGCCGCTCATACTATCAGCGTTATGAAAAGGCAAAAGAAATATGTTCCCGTGAAACAACCCCTGTTAATATTTCGCAATCAATCAAGGAACTCCAGCACACGGGCAGACAGAATACGTTTTCGTATGTTACATTCCCAGACCTAGACATTTACGTTGCGACTTCAATGCGAGATCCACACCATTTCACAACCACTAGTCGATTGATTCAATCGCTCCGCCTCTCCAGTGAGCTTGACGGGTTGAAACTTCAGATATTTGATCCTACGCAATCCTACTCTCATGATCGTATTGATAAAGGCCTGATTGAGTGTTTAATGATTCATAAGTCAAAACTCACCTTATATAATGCACAAGAAGCAGATACCTTTGGTAAGGATTCTGAGGCGGCAGTCTCGCTCGCTGAGGGACATCCCGTAGTTATTTATGTGACCCGATTGTTTGATAACTCCGGTTCAGATGGGATTAAGCGAGCATATGAAGCAATCGACCTTGGGCGAGGTCGTCGCAAAAATGGAGAAGACGGTTTTCTAATGGAACTACGAAAGCATAAAATTTTGAGTAAAGATGAAGCCGAGAAGCTCAAACCGAGTGCGATTTCAAAAACAGATATCGTTGGGCTTCTCTTGGAGAAATATGCCAGACGAACTGTCTTTACAATGCCAATTCATGATATTAGCGCCGGGTTGGAGACACACGGCTATCCTATTCCTGAACCGAGCGACGGTGAAACCGAAGAATCCGCCGCATTCCTTAAGAATGTCCATGATTACGCTTACGGAATTATGGAACGACTTGAGCGCAGAGCCGCGACATTTTTAGAGGGACATCCCCTCGCGCTTCAAGTGTCGGTAAAGGATGGCGTCGCACGCGGGGTAATTGTTACAAGAAGCATTGACGTCACGGCACGGGTTGTTCGTGGGATACTCCTTGGCAATCTTTCCCTTGAATTAAGACCTACTGCTTATAGCTGGCACCTTCTGGAAAAGCTCACACAATCACCAATACGAGTCGTTACCAACGATCCATACCTTAGAGCGACATTACAAGAAGCATACGCAACCAATGATCGAGATAGGGGACAGCACACACCAACATTCCCTTGGGAATTTATTTAAGCTCCCATCAATTATTAGGGTGTTGTTTGAGTAGGAAATTACCTAAGGATGGTCTTAAAGAACTTTCGCACACCCAGGATTTGGTTGGTTTTTAAGGATTTAATATATGACCCAGATAAGATCAACCACGTTGTTTCATTTCACAAAGAGTCTGGATATTTTAAAGAGCATATTGAAAAACACATTTTATCCCAAATACAGTATGGAAGATATCACCTGGCTTGAAATAAAAGAAAAATATTTTGCATTTCCCATGGTCTGTTTCTGTGATATCCCGCTAGGGCGCATTAAGGAACATGTTAGTTTTTATGGTAGTTATGGACTTGGGTTAAGTCGCGAGTGGGCGACAAGGAACAGGCTGAATCCTGTGTTTTACTTATCCCGATCATCGCCACTTGGACAAAGCTTTCTTGCCGCAATACGCGGTTCCCTATCGGATGATAAGGAAAAAAAGCAGGATGAGAAAACCTCTCCACATCTTCAACTCCTTTTGGCCCACATGAAACCACTTTTGGGGAGCATGGTTATACGGGGTAAAACCATTGAAAAAAATTTCTACCTTGAAAGCGAGTGGCGCTTTGTGCCTCAAATTGAACAATGTCCAATTGGCATACTGAAAAGGCAATATGATGACAAATCTCTACGGATTGCTTATAACAATATTTTACAGTCCCAATCACCCCTTAGTTTCGCACCAGAGGATGTGCGCTACATATTTGTCCAAAAGGATACCGACATTCCATTACTAGTGGATTTTATGAACTCCCAGCTTAGCCATCTTTCATTAACCGCAATGAAGATTTTGTTGACCCGTATCACATCGCTTGCGCAAATTGAGCAAGATATTTAGGTGTAATTGGTACCCCCATGCCAGTTGATGATAAGCAAAAACTTGAAATCGTATTAGTTAAACCTCAAAAAAGCGTGAAAGCAACCATTTTTGACCCATCAAAATCTTTATT
>CAZTLA010000263.1:0-3229 GCA_964614365.1 uncultured Syntrophales bacterium
GCCCTCCCCGTCCGTGGGGATAATCTGCGCCGAACAGGACGTGATCCGCGCCCACCGTATCGCACACAAACCGGATGGCGGCAGCCCGCACGGGTCCGGCGATGTCGTAATAGATCTTCTTGAAATACTCTTCCGGGGTCCTCGTGCATTCGATATTTCCTTCCCGCCAATTCAAACGGTCCGGATACATGAGGGTCATGCCGCCCAAATGCGATCCGATCAATTTCAATTCCGGGTGGCGATCGAAAATCCCCGACAGAACGAGCCGCGAGAGTGCGAGGGTAGAATCGGCAGTCCAGTTGATTTTTTGCAGCAGGGAATATTTATGCCAGCGGGGGTGGCAGGAAGCGTTGCAGGGGTGAAGGAAAATCGGCAGGTCGTAGCGCGTCGCCTCTTCCCAGAAGAGCCGGTACTCAGGATCGTCGAGGGACTTTTCACCGCCGATGTTGGTGGGCAAGATCACGCCATGGGCGCCCAGTTCGTCAAAACAGCGATGCAATTCGACGAGCGCGTCATCCAGATGGACCAGGGGAATACGGGCAAACCACTTCAGGCGATCCGGATACCGACTGCTGTATTCGGCATAGGCATCGTTGCAGAGCATGGCGAGATCCATTGCCCGCTTCCGGTCGAAGCCCCTCTCGATTCCGCTTGCCGGATTCGAAAGGATTCCGATGTCGATACCGTAGGTGTCCAGGAGCCCGATGTACTCCCCATAGGTGAAGGGATGAAATCCGACGCCACGGGGGTCTCCCTTGGATGCTTCCGGAACCATCTCGAGAAACTTTGCCGGAAACGCATGAAAATGGGTATCGATAATCATGGCATGTCCTTTCAAGTCAAGCCATTCGCCGTCGGCGAGACCGCCTCAGAGTTTGGGATCAAAATTCCCCGATTCCGGGCCGCCACAATCGGGCGTATAACAGGTCACATTGGAAAACGTACAATCCTGTTTGCAGGCAGGGCATGGATTAGGGGACTTCTTTTCCACGTCCAGATGAATTCGGTAACCGCATCCGCTGCACTTCCACCAGATTTTTTCTACCATTGTCTTCCCCCTTTCTCGTGCGATAACCGCATTGAGAATTTGCTGATACGGCCTGCGATATTATCACAGACAGCGCTGCCGATCTATAGAATATCCGGAAAATATCCGGCAGCGATCGCATTCTCTGCGGCTTGCTGCGGCAACCAAATAATCCTTGACGAAGTGATGGAAATATGAAAATGGAAACGGTAACTAACCAGCCATAATCAGTAAGAAAATTAGATTTTGTTGCGTATGGCATCCTGAAGTCCATAAATCGCTGCCGTTAGGAAAGATCAGATGAAAACAGCAAGAGTGAAATTACTTGGATATCTTTTGACTCCCCTGTACCTCATCGTCCTTGGACTCCTGCTTGTCATATTTCATCCTATTCAAGTGATTTGCAGGAACATCGGGGGATATAGCGCGCATAAAAAATCCGTTGACATCCTCAGTATTCTGATAATCAAAAGCCTGATCATCTTAGGGGCAAACATTTCATACCGAGGTTTTGAAAAGTTACCAAAAGAACGCCCCATCATTCTTATTTCCAACCATCAGAGCATGTTTGATATTCCCCCCATCATATGGGGATTCCGCGATCATCACCCAAAATTTATCTCCAAGATCGAGTTGGGGAAGGGCGTGCCAAGTGTATCGTATAATTTACGGCATGGCGGCTCGGTATTAATCGACCGGAACAAATGGCGACACTCCGTCAAGGAGATCGAAAAGCTCGGTAGATATATTGAACAGAATAATTACGCCGTCAGTATATTCCCCGAAGGCACCAGGACAACAGATGGAACCATGAAACCGTTCAAGTCTGCAGGAGTACATGCCCTCCTGAAAGCCGCTCCTTCAGCGGTGGTCGTGCCGCTGGTGATTGAGGGCAGTTACGAACTGCTGAAAAAAGGGGTATACCCCATGTCTTTTGGGGTACATATTCGGTACACCGTTCTTGATCCGATTGAGCCCGGCGCCACAAGCGCGGAGGAATTAGTGATGAAAACAGAAAACCTGATAAGGGCTGTCATGGAAAAACCGATCCACTAAAATAGGCATAGGTGAACGCATGTCCAAACTGCCGGAATGGCTCGAAGATATATTTTGCAGAGCGGATATCCGCATCAATGGCAGCCGACCTTGGGATCTGCAATGTCACGATGATGCTGTCTACGGCCGTATCGCCGGCGACGTTTCACTTGGGCTTGGGGAATCCTACATGGATGGCATGTGGGACTGCGAGGCCCTGGACCAGTTCTTCGACCGGGCGCTTTCCGCCCATCACAACAAGAAAGTGCCCTCCAGCCCCGCCATATTCGTCGGCGTGGCCAAGGCGAGGCTTTTGAACCGGCAGAACAAGCAACGCTCCATCAAGGTTGCCAGGGTCCACTACGACATCGGCAATGCATTCTACGAAGCCATGCTCGATCCCTACATGCAGTACACGTGCGCCTACTGGAACGGGACCGCCAAGGATATTGCCTCCGCCCAGGAGGCAAAGCTCGACCTCATCTGCCGGAAACTGGCCCTTGCACCCGGAGAAAAGATCCTGGAACTCGGATGCGGGTGGGGTGGTTTCGCGCGCTATGCGGCGGAACGGTATGGCGTAGAGGTGATTGCCTACAACATTTCCATCGCGCAGGTCGAATGGGCTCGTGCCAAGTGCAAAGGCCTCCCCGTGGAATTCCGCCTTCAGGACTACCGGGAAGCCACGGGCACCTTCGACAAGGTGGCCGCGATCGGCCTGTGCGAGCATGTAGGCTATAAGAACTACCGGGGTTTCTTCGAACTCGCCCACCGCTGCCTCAAGCCGGACGGGATTTTCCTTTTGCACACCATCGGCAGAAACCAGTCCGCCCATCACCTGGATCCCTGGATAGACCGTTACATATTCCCGGGCGGCATGCTGCCCTCAGTCGCACAGCTTGGTAAAGCTATGGATGGGCTCTTTATCCTGGAAGACTGGCATAGTTTCGGCGCCGACTATGACCACACCCTGATGGCCTGGCAGGCAAATTTCGAGAAATCCTGGTCACGCTTCTCCGCGGAATACGGCGAACGATTCTACCGCATGTGGCGGTATTACCTCCTCTCCTGTGCAGGCGCGTTTCGCAGCCGGAGAAACCAGCTCTGGCAGTTGGTGCTCTCGAAGGATGGAATCCGCGGCGGATGGAAAGGCGTCCGCTGATGGACCGG
>CAZTLA010000264.1:0-3225 GCA_964614365.1 uncultured Syntrophales bacterium
GGCGCGGGGCCGTATTGCCACACGGATTGCCTACGAGCATTTCGGGAAAAAATGGACGCCGGCGCCGGGGAACCAAAAGGATCTCTTCTGATAAAAATGAAGATTTTACTCCACATCTGCTGTGCTCCCTGCACAATTTATCCCCTTTCGGCGCTCAGGCAGGAGGGACATGACGTCCGTGGTCTTTTCTACAATCCCAATATTCATCCCTACCGTGAATATAAAAGGCGCAGTGAAACCCTGCAAGAATATGCCGCCGCCGAAGGACTGAACGTCATCTGGGCGGAAGGATACGGCATGGAAGCTTTTTTGCGAAGTGTAGTCTTTCGGGAAAATAACCGGTGCCGGTATTGTTATGAGGACCGTTTGACCCATGTGGCCCGTGTTGCCGCCGAGGGTCGCTTTGACGCTTTTACGACTACGCTCCTCTACAGCAAATTCCAGGATCACGACAGGGTAAGAAGCATTGGTGAAAGTCTGGCCGGGAAATTCGGAGTGGACTTTTATTATCGTGATTTCCGCGAAGGCTGGACGGAAGGAGTAAGAATTTCCCGGGAGCGTGGCATCTACCAACAGCCATACTGTGGGTGCATATATAGCGAAAGGGATAGATTTTACTCGCCGGCAATGAAAACATTAACTTCATAATAAAGCAGAAAAGGTTTTTCTTATTCCCGGTGTGTGGCTCTTACGACACACCAAAGGCTTCTTGCTTTTTCTTATAGCTCTCGCTGTCGCCATCGCTTTATTAAAAGTATGTAAATTCAAGATATTGTGTTAACAATAGCTGATCCTGATCGATAATGATAGCTGGTATATATGTTGCTTGGCAGAAGGGGTCCGTCAAAATAATACTTTTTCAATCATGGTGGAAAGAAAAGATATGCATCTCCAAAGGACGATAAAAAAGGAAGTACGGTGCAGCAGTGCCGGGCTGCACTCAGGCAGAAAAGTGAATATGACGATAAAACCGGCCGGGCCTGACGAGGGTATCGTCTTTGTGCGCAGGGATTTGGCCGGTGAGAATAGAGTGAAGGCCTCCTTGGGAAACGTTGTTGATACCACCCTCGCTACGACCATCGGCGCCAACGGGATAGTCGTTTCCACGGTGGAACATCTCTTGTCCGCTTTTAGCGGTATGGGTGTCGACAACGCCGTCGTCGAGCTGGACAAGTCGGAAGTGCCCATTATGGATGGCAGCGCCCTTCCTTTCGTGGACATGCTAAAGGACGTGGGCACCAGGGTTCAGGGCAGGTGCAAGAAACTGCTGGTGGTGAGGCGGACGGTCTCTGTCAGCGACGGTATGGGCACCGCCATGTTCATGCCGTGCCGGGGTTTCAAGATCAGCTATAAGATTGATTTTCAGCATCCATTTATCGGCGAGCAAACGTACCATATGGCGTTTTCCGATGTGAATTACGAAAAAGAAATCTGCAGGGCGCGGACGTTCGGATTCCTCAAGGATGTTGAATACCTTCAGGCAAAGGGACTGGCTCTGGGAGGGTCCCTGCAAAATGCAATCGTCATGGATGATAGTAAGATCATCAACAAGGAAGGTCTCCGCTTCCCCGATGAATTTGTGAAACACAAAATTCTTGATGCCATCGGCGACCTTTCCCTTTTTGGTATGCCGATTATCGGTCACTTTGTCGCCGACCGGTCGGGACATAAACTGAACAATCTTCTTCTTCGGGAGCTTCTGGCCTGTGAGGAGAATTGGGAACTAGTGAGCCGTCTTAACAGGGAAGATGTACCCAATCAATTCGCCTCACTGAATATTCCTTCCTTTGGCGTCTTGGATGCCATCAACGCCTGACGATTTCACGAAACGGCAACCGAAAAAGCTTCTCCGCCGCAAAGGCCCCTTCTCCTTCAAATTGCGCTTGCTTTTTGATGCGCAGTTCCTTAGTATAACGGAACAAATAATAAAAACAATAAAGAAATCTGTAAGTTAACGCTCATTGTACGGAGAAATTTCTACATGCGCCGTGTGTTTTTACTATTGTGCATTGGTTTTTCTATCATGCCTTCCATTGCGAGCGCGCGGGAGGCAACGATCGCAGATATCCTCGTTACCAATAATACGGAAAACGTGCTTTTGTATGCCAGGCTGGTAAATTGTTTTACGAAGGAAATGGATGCTGCAATCCTTGCCGGTGTTCCCACGTCCTTTACCCTGATAATTGATTTATATCGAGAACGCCGCTACTGGGTGGACGAGAGGATCAATCGGAAGGTCGTCAGGCAAACGGTGCAGTACGACAGCGTGAAAAAGAACTTTTACGTTTCCTCAGCGGAAGGGGGGAAGACGACATTTGAGGATTTCGAAAGCGCGAAGAGGGCCATGGCGGATATTAGCGGGATCGTTGTTTCGCCGCTCAAAAACGTAAAAAAGACTGAAACATTCTACGTCAGGGTAAAGGCGGAGCTGGATAAAGTGCGGCTCCCCCTGCACATGGAGAATGTTTTATTTTTTGTGTCTCTCTGGGATTTTGAAACGGATTGGTACCGGCAAAGGTTTGTTTACTGATGATGCAGGAAAAGCAGACAGACAGCAGGGAATTAGCAAGACGCCGGCGGGAGCGCATCATCATTGTCCTTACCGCTGCACTGATACTTGTTCTTACGTTTATCGAAAGCCGCCTGTACCGCAGCGATGTCATTCTCCCCATCTCCAATAATGTATTAATATTCGGTCTCATCAACATCAATATAATCCTGATTCTTCTTCTCATCTTCCTGATTGTCAGAAACGTCGTCAAGCTGGTTTATGAGCGCCGGCACGGTGTCATGGGCTCGAAGTTAAGGACAAAGCTTGTAGCAGCTTTTGTCGGTCTTTCGCTGATTCCCACGGTTATACTTTTTCTGGTCGCGATCAATTTCCTTTCCTACAGCATAGATAACTGGTTCAATATACGAATAGGGGATGCCCTCAACAAGACCGTGGAAGTGGCGCAGGTCTATTACCAGCAGACCTCTGACCGAGCCAAATATTTTGCAAAGCAAATCAGTAAAGACATCACGAAAAATCGCCTCTACGACGCGGAAAGAGCCGTATATCTGAGGACCCTGATCAACCAGAGGCAGGAAAACAATAAACTGGGCATGCTGGTGGTTTATCTGGATAACAAAAAAGAAAAACTCGTCGTCAGCGACCCGGAGCATGCCAACGTTGCACCTGTTTCCCTTTCCCCCAAGGTGCTGGAAGATATTTTTGCCGGCAAG
>CAZTLA010000265.1:0-3223 GCA_964614365.1 uncultured Syntrophales bacterium
GCAACGATCACCCCAAACTCCCCCCTTCGGTAACAGTTATTTATGAGGCAACTGGCCCCCCCTGCTATCCCCTTTCTTTTCCGGAAGAAAAGGGCGATCATGTGCCAGAATTCCGCGGGTATCCCGGAGGCATTTCGACGGGCGGGCCCGTCAACGACGGGATAAGGCAGGAGAAAGGCATGGTAGAGAAACAGCGCGAGCATAAACGCCGCGGCGACGAAGAACGTGATGGACCAGGCCGAGGCAACGGCGATGCCCGTTGTTTCCAATCGCCCGGCAAGTATCACCAGGGCGCCCTTGGCGGCGATGGCGGCAACGCGGTAGAACGTGGTGCGCACACCAACAAACGCCGCCTGCTGATCGGATTTTAGTGCCAGCATGTAGAACCCGTCCGCCGCGATATCGTGCGTGGCGGAGCTGAAGGCCATGATCCACAGGAATGCCAGGCTGTAGCGGAAAAACGCCGGCCCCGTGATCGTGAGCGCCACGCAGGCGAGCGAGGCGCCGATCAGAAGCTGGGAGACCACGATCCAGAACCGCTTTGTCCGGAAGAGATCGACGAAGGGACTCCAGAAGGGTTTAATGACCCAGGGCAGGTAAAGCCAGCTCGTGTAAAGGGCGATATCGGTATTGGAAATGCCAAGCCGCTTATAGAGAACCACGGAGACTGTGACGGCCACGATATAGGGGACGCCTTCCGCCAGGTACAGCGAGGGCACCCAGGCCCAGGGGTTGCGGAACTGAACTTTCACGTTTTCCATCTCTTTCCCGATCAGTAGAGTTTTTTCACTTCCGCCTCGTGGAAGTAGTGTTTCAGTATCGCTCCTGCGGAGAATCCCTTTGTTGCCATGACGGCGGCGCCGATCTGGCACAGGCCGACGCCGTGCCCCCAGCCTGCGCCGTTGAAAACGAAGCGCGGGGGGATGCCGTCCGCGCCTGCTTCCACCGGCCCCTCCGGTGAAACCACAAAGGCGCTGCTTAAAAGATGGCTCCGGGAGAGCCAGCGGCGTATTTCCAGTTCCTTTCCCACCGTGACGGTGGCCTTCGATCCCTCTATCCTGAGCCGGAAGATCCTGCCCGAGGGGCCGCGGGTGAGCGGAACGAGGTTCCGCAGAGTTCCGAAATCAATGCCCGACTTTTCCCGCAGGATTTCCTTCAGCTCTTGCCGTTCATACTCCACCCGCCAGCGGAAGAAGTCCTTCGTTTCCTGATCGAAGGCGGGAAGTATCTGCCGCAGGATTTCCCCATCGGCCGTGTTGCACCAAGCATCGGGCGAGGAGAGGATCCAGCGCCGCGCGTCCTCTTCCGTCCGGATCGGCGGGTATGCGATTGCGGCATCGGCGACAGAGCTAAGGTAGGGGCGGGGCGCATTGTCCCAGGCGGTCTCGAAATTATCCGTCAGGCCGCCGCAGGCCTTGTAATAACGGGCATCGCAGATTTCATCGTCGTAAACGAGAAACTGCCCCCGCGTGGTCTGCACGGCCGCGGCTGCGGCTTCCGTTACGCCGCCGAGGCCGTGGTAGCGCTGACAGTGGTCGTCGGCGCAGACGTCGAACAGTTCGTGTTCCTCCCGGTCGTACCAGCGGATGATTTCGCCATCCCCTCCGGTTGCACCGGTCCGCGCGGCGCTGTGGTTCACCGGCTTTCGCTTCTGCTCCAGCATGGCGGCGAGCCAGCTTCGCGACGTGACGGCGTGGGCCTTCAGGAATTCCGCGGGCGCCGTTGCCTTCATCTCCGAGGAGATGACGCTGATAAGGTAGGTTTCGAGGGGCACTTCGTTGATGGCGGTGAGGGTTCCGTCATCATGGGCAACGAGCGCGAGATCACCCCTGAAGGACTGCTCCTGCTTGCGTTCCCAGTGGAACTGCGCGCCGATGGTAACGCCGCTTGTGGTAAAGGTTGCGTCCGTGCCGCCGGTAAAACGGATTTCCCGACGCGGCACGATGAATGTGCTATTGCCGGCCGCGGTAATGCCGCTTCCCTTTGCTCGGAAAGTAAAAGGGCCGCTCGCGGGCGGTTCCCCTCCGGCGTAAAATGCGCCGTTAAACCTTCCCTCCAGAGTGCGTCGCCTCTCCGCTATGCCGACTCGTATGATTGGTTCTCTATCCATCGAAAATTCCGGACTTAAGTTTTCCCTGTCGGGTCAATGCCAAACTGCGGCCAAACGACGCGAGCGGAGCCGTACCTACGTGCCATATCAGAAAGGGGTTCATAATTCAACAAGTCCCCATTGGGGGTAGTGGGTCGATTTGAAACCCGGCTTCGACAGCGATAAGTAAGCGATTCGGAGATGCTCACGTCGCGTTTCACTCTTCCTTCCTACGAGATCGGGGCAAACTTGCGGCGTACGCGCAATGCGCCTCTCTCATGCCCTGGGGTTTACACGCCTGCCTCTGCAACTATTTACAAAGACTTCCTCTATTAAAATAAATCTGCCTCCTTTTATTTCTTAGTTCTTATATTAAAGTTTTTGGCAGTGTTGACGATATTACCGTTGTATCATCCCAAGGGCAATAATAACGACAAATGCGCTTTCGATATCCACGAAAAGATGTTTCATGCGCAGTTGGACGTAATAGGATGTCTTTAAGTCGAAAAGGAGAAATCATCATGAAAATATTGGCGAATTACAGAAATTTGATATACGCGCAGAACGCCGAGATGGACAATTTCATGTGCCTGCTCATGAAAGAGAGAAACCAAAGAGGAAAGTGGACAAAAGAAGAAATAAACGAAATCTTTACCCATTTAAAACGTCTCTCGACTTCCGTGACGTTCTTAATTTTTTTGCTTTTCCCCTACGGTTTCCTGCTGCTGCCGCTTCTTGCCAACTGGCTTGATAGGCGAAAGGCAATCCGTTGAATTGACCGTCTGATGGGGCATCAGCCGTCATTTTGCCGCTCTGTTATCGCAACGCAAACATATATGAAGTTTCCGTCGAATGGGCGCCGATTTCCTTTTGTCCTGCCGCCTTCCTTTGTTCCCTTATAGTGCGGGCTTATTTTCTTGACACATAAGCACCTTCTTCATATACTCGGCCCGTCAAAAAGCAAGTTCTTAGTGCGCCAGGCAAAGCTTGGCGAATCCAGTTGGTTGAGAAGCCAATCTGACAAAGTTAGCCGACCGTCAGAACCGAGTTTTGCATTCATGCGGGTAATCGTATGAGTGAAGAGCCTGTTGCACAAATATCTTGCAATAGTTTTTTATCATAGTAGCATTGCCC
>CAZTLA010000266.1:0-3222 GCA_964614365.1 uncultured Syntrophales bacterium
AACAGCGCCATGAAAACGGTGCTTATAAACCAAATCTATTTTACCTCCGTCCAGATACTCCCCTTGTTCCTAGGAGCATCAATTCTTGTCGGTTCACTCCTCCTTGGCATCGTTTTTCAAATCATCAAAGACTTGGGGCTGGCGGAATACACCGGGCGCCTCCTCATGGGGTTCGTGGTCACCGAATTATCGCCCCTGATCACCGTGCTGCTTATTACCTTACGCTCCAGCTCCGCCATGAACGCAGAAGTAGCTGTTATGAAAGTTAACAACGAAATCAATACGTTGAGGATGTTCAATATCGACATCATCAGCTACCTGTTCCTGCCGAGAATTATCAACGGCATCATTTCGGTCGCCCTTCTCAGCAGTCTTTTTTCCATCGTAGTTCTGGTAAGCGGCATTCTGTTTTCGAAACTTATATTCGGAATGAGCATGGACGCCTACACAGTTCTCATATTAAACTCCGCAACTTTTGCCGATATTGTGATATTCCTTTTAAAATGCTCCTTCTTCGGTATTTTTATCACCCTGATACCGATTCAGTGCGGTCTTAATGCCACCAATGAGCTGACCAGCATACCCATAGCGGTTTTAAACGGCATGGTCAAGGTTTTCATCGCCATCATCATTATCGAGGTGCTGTCATTAATAATAAGGTTCATCTGAATCTTTACCCTGACGAAGAGAGACTGAACAAGGCACTGGCCAATTTCGTAGCGGAGAAAAAAGACCAGCGACTGGGCTGGGTTTCCCCCGGCGCACCCCTCATTTCAAACCTGGACGTATGCGCAAATATCGCCCTGATCAGGCAGTATCATGAAAACATGTCGGTAAAAGAGGCAAGACGCACGGTTGAGCAATACCTGTGCAGGTACGGCCTGGAAGGCATTTCATCAAAGAGAGTCCCCGCTCTCACGAACGAGGAAAAATTCTGCACCATGCTTTTAAGGGCTATCCTGGTAAGAGAAGCAATTCTCGTCATCGATCAACCGTATAAAATCCTCATATACAGCAAGGCAACTGGTTACCTCGATGACATCCTGAAAGTAATTGATGATTTATTTGAAGAATGCTACATTTTCGATCTTACGTGGAATAAAGACAGATACAGGATAACCGATGCCTCTTAAGATAGAAACCAAAGTAGGGTTGTACGTGGTCGTAACCGCGCTCCTGATCCTCGTCTCCATCGGGTACATTGCCTATAAGAAAGGTGTCTTTGAACCGGTTTCCACCTACACCCTTTCTTCAAAATCCGGTGAAGATCTGACGGAAGGAATGCCGGTCTTATTTGCCGGATTCACGATAGGAAGGGTCCAGACGCTCGAACTCAACGAATCCGGGAGCGTCCTCATCAGGATACGAATACCCCAACGCCATACCAAGTGGATCAGGTCAAATAGCACCTTCATCATAAACAAACCTCTCCTCGGCTCACCCCGCATTGTCATCGTTACGGATAATGTAAAAAAACCTCCCCTGTCCGCCAAGGAGATCCGGGAAGTGGTGACGGTGAATGACATCAACGAAACGATACAAAAACTGCAGCCGCTCCTCGAAAGGATCAACCACATCGCGACGAACATCGAGAGGATGACGGGCAACCTCGCTGATCCGCAGGGAGACGTAAACAAGATATTAAGGAACGCTGAAAAGATCACGGAAAACCTGTCCCGGAAAAAATCGATTCTGGAAATGGCCGTGGGAAACGAAGAGAGTGTTAAATCCATCCATGCCGGCCTGAAGAACATAAGGGACATCACGGAACACGTGGATATGATCCTCAAGAATACGGACGATGGAATCTACGGACAGGAAGGGCTCCTGCCGCAGATAAGCAGCATTCTCAAAGATATCCTGGTAAAACTGGAAAAGCTGGACAAAACCGTTGATAACATAAATAAGATAAGCACCGATGCGGCAGACTCCACCACAGACATGAAACTGTTAAGGACCGAGATCGATGCCGCAGTCAACTCCATCGGATCTTTGGCCAGCGAGTTGGAAAAAAAAATCCCCTTCAAAAAGGAACCCGAGATAAAACTTCCATGAAAAAACTCCTGCCCCTTTTCCTGTGCTGCCTGCTTTTGGCCGGATGCGGTTCCAAACGTATCCCGGACTGGACCTATGCGGGCTACAATCAGCTGGAAGATTTCAAAAAATCGTTCCTGACCGGCGATGATAAAATCGCCGCGCTGCATTTCAAGAAAGCCGTGGAAGAAATCAAAAAAAGCGGCAACCCTGACATCCTCGCCAAGGCCCATCTGACAAAATACGCCGTGCAGACGGCGGTCCTGGAGACGATCGACGACGACCTGTATCTGAAAATCGCCGAGGTACAATCACTGCAGAAAAACAGCCATTTTTACCATTTTCTGAAGGGTAAGGTTGATCAGGTCGAATCCCAATTTCTGCCCGAGCAATACCGGGGCATCATGGAAACCCTCCGGAAAGGAAACAAAGCAGATATTCCTGCGGACTGCGCCAAAATAGAGGATCCTCTCTCCCGGCTCATCGCCATCGGCATCGTCATTCAGTCCGGAGAAAACGGTGTGCAGCTCCTCCAAACGGCAGTTGATACGGCATCGGCCAATGGCTGGAAAAAAGCCCTTCTCATCTACCTTGAAAAACTGGCCGACTATTACACAATGAAGAAGGAACCGGAAACAGCAACCGGCATCCGCAAGAGAATCGACC
The DNA here is from genome assembly GCA_964614365.1 of uncultured Syntrophales bacterium. Lineage (GTDB taxonomy): Bacteria > Desulfobacterota > Syntrophia > Syntrophales > JACQWR01 > JACQWR01. The sequence continues at coordinate 2,701 of CAZTLA010000266.1, forward strand.
TGATGAAATGAAATGGTGGAGATGAGGGGGATCGAACCCCTGGCCTCGGCATTGCGAACGCCGCGCTCTCCCAGCTGAGCTACATCCCCAAACCCGGCAATTCGTTTCGTCAATTATAATATCCCCGGTTTCCTGTCAAGGAATTGTTGATATCCACCCTTCCCGAAACACCGATACCGGTCCGCCATTTAACCTGTCCCGCCAAAACGAGAATGTCCTAAATCACCAAAGTAGGAATGTCCTATTGTAAGGGTTATAATTTCCCCTGACGAAGGGGGTAATTATGATCGGAAGGGACATGATAGTCATGAGTTTACGGGAGGTAAAGCGACTGAAGGCAGTGCAGTCGGCAATGGACAGGCAGATCACGCAGAAGACAGCGGCCTCGCTGGTAGGGCTGAGCGAGCGTCAGATAGGGAGGCTGGTAAGGGCGATCAAGGAACAGGGTGACAGGGGCATTATTCACGCTTTTCTTCTACACCAGTTTCCGGGTTCGTCATTGTAAGCTCTTGTAATGATTAG
>CAZTLA010000267.1:0-3168 GCA_964614365.1 uncultured Syntrophales bacterium
TCCGGATCTCCGCCCTGGTCTCGAGCCGCGGCCCCACGGTCTGCCAGTAAACTCCACCCGCTGCCACGTTAATGCCGCATTCTTCGGCTGCTTTTAGCAGGCCTTGCCGTACTGCACAATCTAGCGAGGGCGCGATGTGCATAAGAATGTCACGGTAAATCGCGGGCGTAGGAGAAAGGAGTATGAAATCATCCGGAACGACAAGCATTCCCGGTTTCAGATCACCTTTCAGTGAGCCGGTGGAATTGATGCCGATAACCTCGGAAACGTCCAGTTCCTTCAAGGCCTGAAAGTTTGCCTGGTGGTTTATGAGGTGGGGAAGAATGGTATTGTGCGGGGGTATGCCGTGTCTCGGGATAAAAGCAACCCGGTCCGAAAAGAGAACGGCGGCGTTCCCGAATTCGTTTTCCATCGTTCGTTCCGTCAGGTTTTTAAGGACAGCCGCGCCCTGCAGTAGTACGGTACCGGATATGATTCCGAGTCGCCCCATGAGCACTCCTGGTTAACAATTGAGCAGTGGCTTCATGTATCATAATACGGGAGACCCTGTCAAAAATCTTCGTGACTGGAATTTTCCTTTTACGGGAGTCGTCAAATAGCGTTTGACAACTTTTGGCATAGTGTGTCATAGCTTACCGGCAATTTCAGCGGGGGAGAAAATGCCATGAATAATGAAACGCCATTACTTCAAGTGAGCGATCTGAATTTTGAAGAGGAGGTCATTAAGTCGGAGAAACCCGTTCTTGTAGACTTCTGGGCAACCTGGTGCGGTCCCTGCAAAGCGGTCGGTTCCATCGTTGATGATGTGGTAAAGACATACGGGGAGCGTATCAAAGTCGCCCATATCAACGTCGATGAAAATCCTCATATGACGACTGCTTATCGTATCAGCAATATTCCCACCATCATTCTTTTTAAGAATGGCAAGCCTGTTGATACACTGGTGGGGCTTATGCCGAAAGAGCGGCTTGAAGAATTTGTCAATAACGCCTTATAGGAAAGGCTCTGGTACGGGGTGCGGGGAAATAGCGATGGGGGGGGAGTGTCCTTGAAAGACAAACGGGGGGTTTTTGCAGCAGTTCTGGTCATTGTGCTTTTGGGAGGATGCAGTCTCTGGAAAAAGCAGGAGATGACCAAGGGGACGCCGGAAGGCCTCTACCGGCAGGCGCACGAAGATTACCAGGAGGGGCGTTATGAGCGGGCCGTCGAGTCATTCCGGAGATTGAAAGAGGAGTACCCTTTAAGCCAGCTTACCATCATGGCCGAACTGGGAATTGCCGATTCCTATTTCAGTCAAAAGGAGTATGGCAATGCGGAGATGGCATACGCCGATTTCTTGAACCTCCATCCCATAAATGAGAACCTTCCCTATGTGATGTACCAGATGGGAATGTGCCATTATCTGCAGATGGCTGAGATCGACCGGGATCAGACGGAGACGCTCAAAGCAAAAAAAGAATTTGAACGCCTTGTCGCCCGTTTTCCCGGCAGCAAGTTTTCCTTTCTTGCTGAGAAAATGATACGGGATTGCAATCTCAGGCTGGGAGAGCATGAATTTTACGTGGGTCACCTGTATTTTAAAATGAAGAAATACGGGGCTGCTCTGAGGAGATTTGAGATAATAAGCAAGAATTACGCGAATATCGGTCTCGACTACAAGGTGAACTTCTTTATCTCAGAGACAAAGAAAAAGATTGCCGATGAGGAAGCCAAGCAAGAGGGAGCACGGAAGAGGATATGATGTTCCTCAGTTAAAAATCAACGGGGTTACGGGCACTATTGGCGCAGAAATATTTGTATATTCATACGTTCGGCTGTCAGATGAACGTTCATGATTCGGAGCAGATCACGGCATTCCTCGGAGAACAAGGCTACCAGGGGACCGGCGACGCCGACAAGGCCGATCTGATCGTCGTCAACACCTGCAGTATCAGGGAGAAAGCTGCACAGAAGGTATACAGTCAGATCGGAAGATTTCGCGAATTCAAACGAAGGAACCCTCGTCTCATAATATGTCTTGCCGGATGCCTTGCCCAGCAGGAAGGGGAACATCTCCTGAAAAGGCTGCCGTTGCTTGATGTGGTAATCGGCACGCATAACATCCATCGGCTTCCGGAACTGGTGGAAACCGTGGAGAGAACGGGGATCAGGATAGCGGAAACGACCTTTCGGGAATCCGTGCAGTCCATAGGGGTGCGGACCGAGCCCAAGAACGGGGTCGTAAGCGCTTATGTCACGATCATGCAGGGCTGCAACAATTTCTGTTCCTACTGCGTCGTTCCCTATCTCAGGGGCAGGGAAGAAAGCAGGCCGCAAAAGAACATCATTCGGGAGATAAAGCTCCTTGCGGACCGCGGCATCTGCGAGGTGACGCTCCTGGGGCAGAATGTAAATTCTTACGGCAACCATTTTTCGGACGGTTCCAATTTTGCGACGTTGTTGAGAAGTATAGACAAGATCGAGGGGATAGACAGGATACGCTTTACCACGTCGCATCCGAAAGATTTATCGGAACAGGTGGTCGGGTGTTTCCGGGACGTGGAAAAGCTCTGCGAGCATATTCATCTTCCCGTGCAGTCCGGTTCAGACCGCATACTGGAAAGAATGAACAGGGGGTATACCATCGACCGGTACCGGGAAAAGACGGAGAGACTGAGAGATGCTTGCAGGGGCATCAGCATTACGTCGGACGTGATCGTGGGATTCCCCGGCGAATCGGATGAGGACTTTCAGGCGACGCTTGCCCTCATGGATTCAGTCCGGTTTGATAACCTTTTTTCCTTCAAGTACTCGGAACGGAAAGGAACCGCGGCAGTCAACCTCGACGGCAAGGTCGATGAGCCGGTGAAGAGGGAAAGACTTCGGATGCTGCAATCCCTGCAGGAGAAACACACCCTGGCGGCAAATAAATCGCTGGAGGGAAGCGTGCAGGCCGTCCTGGTAGAAGGGCTCAGCAAGAATGGCGCCGCCGACGTGTCGGGACGGACGAGAACCAATAAGATCGTGAATTTTCGGGGAGGCGCCGAGCTTTTCGGGAAGATCGTCCCGGTCGCGATTACCCGTGCATATCTGCACTCGCTGCGGGGCGAGCTGCACGAAAAGGAGGGTGAGGATAGATGCTGATAGAAATGAAGGTATCCGGATTGACGATGGATCCCGTCACGAATA
>CAZTLA010000268.1:0-3128 GCA_964614365.1 uncultured Syntrophales bacterium
TCCCGCTAGATGCGGCGGGAAAAGCCGAAGATATTCATCCGCCAGAAGTAGCGCAGCATGGTCTGCAGGAGAGCGGCCCCCACAATCATGAGCGGGTACTTGATGAGGGACGGGGCAATCCCGCCCTTCCCCCCTTCCCTCCAGATAACGGTGTCAATCCCCCCCTTGATGAGCCAAGGAATAGCCATGCCCATGAGGTCGGTGGCGATGAGTGCCGCCACACCGACAACTAGGAGGCGCCAGTAGCGCACAATCAGAAATCTGACACGGGAATAATAGCGAAAAATAATTGTCCCTCTACAGTTCTATCGTTTCATCCTTTTCGGGATGGAGGTGGACAGGAACAGTACCTTCTTTCTGATATCTTGTCTGATGCAAAATATTTGGCGTAACCGGTCCACCCCGGTAATAATTGGGGCTTGCAGGAAAGGCTTCGCATTTACTGGAACTACGCGATATTCACTTCTAATCGCTTTCCCAGTGCTTTGGCGACCCGGTCCAAGGTGGAGAGCTTGATGTCTTCCGCATGGTTTTCGATTCTGGAAATCGCCGTCTTTTGGGTTTTGAGACGCACGGCCAGTTCCTCCTGGGTCAATCCCGCGGATTCCCGAGCCTGACGGAGAATAACCCCGATCTTGAATAGCTCGTAGCCTTCCTCGAAACCCTCCACGAATTCTTTATCCGTCTTTTTCCGCTTTGCGATATATTTTTTCAGGTCGCTCATCTCTTTTTCCCTTTCCGATTCAAAGAATCACGCCGATAGGTTTCGGCTCTTTCTATTTCATGCCTGGAAGTTTTCATGCTCTTCTTTTCGAAACTGTGGGTCAGCACGACCACCGAATGGCTGTCAAAGAAGCAGAATATCCCATAGATATTGGATTTGTAGAAAATGATCGTTCTGGTCACGGCGATATGTTAACTTGCGTGTTAACTTTTGTCAAGGGGCATTTGAACCCTGCCGAAGATGTTCAGGAACTGGGGTTTACGATTACTGCCACCAGGGGAACCCACCGGCATTTTTCTGGGCATGGAATCGAGACTCAGGAAATTCTGAAGATGCATGAGGGCCGGCCGAACATCGCGGACAGCATCAAGAACGGAAAAATCCAGCTCATTATCAAAGTGCGGGATTTGAAAAAAACGGGAGCGAAGGAGGTTCATGTCCCAACGCCTGCCTGCCGCTCATGTACTCCTGCGACTTCGGCATCTCGAAACGATCGGAAGATGAATTGTTGGCCCGTCGTTTCCCTCCCGCCGGCAATATCCGGTCTCTGGAAGACCTGCGGGCGCTGGAAGCCTGGACGGCCGCGCAAACCGGCGCCGATTCCGTCAAATACAACAATGTCGATTCCTTTGTTGCCGCACCGGGGATCCCCGATCGGGCTCTCTGCCTCAAGTGCTTTAACGGAATCTCGCACCTCGTCTGAGACGTTCACCTCGGCGGAGAGCTTCATTCCTAAAAAAAGGGATAACCATCCCCTTTCCCTGTTTGGTTTTACTTCTATTGAATTACCACTACTCGCGGTGAAAGACGTTGAACGTCGGAGCGGGTCCGGAGAATCCCAACTCGGACCAGCGCACGCGCACGCGCTCGTACACGCTCTGCCGCAGCAGTGTGCTCTGGGGAAAATCCTTCAGGTAGCGGTGCGGCTTGCAGGCGTCGATCAGCGCCTTGGAGCCGTAGGGCCGCAACTCGCGCAGGCCCTGGCTGGGATCCAGGCCCGTGGACCAGGTATTCCGCAGAATGTCGATGTTGTCCGCGGGATTGCAGCGCGTGGAAAGCGCCCACAGCACGTCGTTGAGGCTGGTCGGATCGACGTCGTCGTCCACGGCAATGATCCACTTGCTGTAGTAGGCCGCGGCGGCGCACTGCGCGGCCAGCGCCAGCACCTGCGCCACGTGTCCGGCGTAGTGCTGTTTAAGCGAGATCACCGTCATGCCCCAGCCCGAGGCCGCCGCCGGGTGCGCATAGACGCCGCATATCCCCGCTATGCCCATCGATTCGAGGTTGTCCCAGATGCGGGCCGAACGCATGATGGCGTAGTAGGCGCCGATCTCGCACGCCGGGTGGCGGGCCATCAGCGTGGCGGTGAGTATGGGATTGCGGCGCATGTGCAGCGCCTGCACTTCGATAACCGGCTGCGGCGCGCGTACGCCGCCGTAATAGCCGGTGAATTCTCCGAGCGGCCCTTCGGCCTCTGTCTGCCCGGGATGGAGCAGGCCTTCGATCACGATCTCGGCGTTCGCCGGTATGGGAAGGTCCACGGCTACGCCGTCGGTGAGCCGCAGAGGCTCGCCGAGCAGGCCGCCCGCCACCTCGAGCTCGGACTCCTGCGCGCCGAACACCTGCGCGCCGACCATGAACAGGATGGGATCGATGCCGTAGGCCGCGACCACGGGACAGGGTTTGCCTTCGGCCCACCAGGCGTCGCGGTCCAGGCCGCCGTGCTTGCCGGGCGAGGTATACATGCCCACGCGGCGCGGCCCGTGCAGCATCTGCCGGTAGACGGCGGCATTGGTGCGGCCCGTGCGGGGATCGCGCGTGAAGGTGATGTCGCCCGTGCCGATGTAGCGCCCGCCATCGCCAGGCCAGAACCGGGGTGCCGGCAGCCGCGTAAGATCGATATTCTCGCCCCGGAGCACGATCTCGTTCACCGGCGCATCTTGGGGAGCGATGCGCACCGGCGCGATGCGCCGCCCCATGAGGCGCCGGGTCTCGACAATCAGGCGGGAAAGCGGCAGGTCCGGATCGAGCCCCACTGCAAGCGCATAGCGCCGCGCGCTTGCGCCCAGCAGGTTGATCAGCACCTGTCCCTCGGCGGGCCGGGTGAAGCGGGAGAAGAGCAGCGCGGGGGCGTCTTCCCGCTGCGCGGCCATAAGCGCGATCGCGGAGAGCTCCTCATCGAGGTCAACCGGGGCGTCAATGCGCCTCAACTCGCCCGCGGCGTCGATCTTGCGCAGCCAATCGCGCAGATCCCGCGCGCCGCACCGAGTGTCGACGAGGGGCGGGGGTGCGGATGTACTCGCCGTGCCTGATAACGGTTCCATTGGTACTTCGCTGATTAATTGATTGAGTCGAGTAGACCGGTTTCTCCCGATATCCAGGTTGAGGTTTGTTTTCTCGGTTT
>CAZTLA010000269.1:0-3089 GCA_964614365.1 uncultured Syntrophales bacterium
ATCGACGCGTACCGGGTATTTTCCGGGGGTGTGTCCGCGGAGTGCATGAAGATGACCGTGCCCCGGTCTGCGCAGTCCGCGCGATAAAAAGACCGGGACGATCCGCCGCGGGCGATGGGCGAAAGATCAAGCGGGGCCGTCCCCGGCAGCCCCAGGGCGTTCCTCAGGAAAAGCGCGATTTCATTGTCCGGAATGTTCATTCTTTTGCTTTCCGCTTGTTCAGGAAGAAGGCGTTCATGGTCTGGTATTCTTCCGGCGAACCGATATCGTGCCATTCGCCATCATCAACCACAACTCCCGCCACCGACCCCGACCCCTTCTGTATCATGTCGAGGAAGACGTCAATTACCGACAACCTGAGACCGGCTGTGAGTCGCGCGAGGAATCTCTTCTCAACGACGTAGATGCCCGTGAAGAGGCAGCTTTTGACGCCGGGATTCCCGAGCACGTGGCGCAGATCGCAGACTTCGTTTTGCTCGTTGATATTGACGTTGAGGGGCGAGCCGGCGCTCCGCAGGGCGAGCGTCACCTCGGCCCCGTTTCCTGCGTGGGCGGAGATGAGCCTCGTCAGCGGCAGGTCGCTGATGATATCGCCGTTATAAACGATGAGCGCATCGTCCGCCTCCAGCAGATCCTCGATATTCTTAAATCCTCCTGCCGTATCGAGCAGTTCCGGCTCGTATCGGAAGATGATGGGGATATCCTGCCAGCGCCCGTCGGGAAACGTCTCGCGGAAGACCTCCGCCCGGTGGTGGGTATTGATGATGAAGCGTTCAATACCTATGGAGAGGAGATGCTCCATGGCGAAGGTGATAAGGGGGCGGCTACCCACGGTAATAAGCGGCTTGGGACGGTCAGCCGTCAGGGGCCGTAGTCTTGTTCCCAGTCCCGCTCCCAGGATAAAGGCGGTTTTAATGTCAGGCACCATTACGGGGCACCCTCCTTACCTTTTTCCGACCTTTTCCCAAAGGCGGGGTCTATTTTCACCAAAGCGGCCACGATAAATCCCGGTATCGTGGAGATGACGACCCACACAAAAAAATGCTGGTAGCCGAGATGTTCCTGAATCCAGCCGCTCCACATTGCCGGAATCATCATGCCCAGGGCCATGATTCCCGTGGAAATCGCATAGTGCACGGTTTTGCAGTCGCCCTCGGAGATCATGATCATATACATCGTGAAGGCCGTAAAGCCGAAGCCGTATCCGAACTGTTCCGCGGCCACGGCGAGATTGATGATCAGGAGGTCACGTGGCAGGGCGTAGGCAAGGTACACAAAGATGAGGTCGGGCAGGTGCATGGCAAAAACCATGATCCAGAGCCAGTATCTGAGTCCCTTGCGGTAAACCGCGTAGCCGCCCAGGAGGCCGCCCAGAGTGAGAGCGACGACGCCCACCGTTCCGTAGACAATACCCACTTCCGCCGTACTCAGTCCCAGACCGCCCTTTGTGCGCGGATCGAGGAGGAACGGCGCTACCATTTTTACCAGTTGCGTTTCCGCGAAACGGTAGAAGAGGAAAAAGGCGAGGATGATGCCGATGTCCTTTCTCCGGAAAAAGAGAGAGATCATGCGCCAGAATTCCGCGGGGATGGTCCCGGAGGCGTTCCGGCGGACGGGTTTGTCAACGGCAGGATAGGGCAAAAGAAAGGCATGATACAAAAAAAGCGCCAGGAAGAACGCCGCCGCCACGAAAAACGTGATGGACCAAGCCGAGGCCACGGCAATGCCCTTTGTTTCCAACCGTCCGGCCAGAATCACGAGGGCGCCCTTGGCGGCGATGGCGGCAACGCGGTAGAACGTGGTGCGCACACCGACAAAGGCCGCCTGCTGATCCTGCGGGAGCGCCAGCATGTAGAATCCGTCCGCCGCGATATCGTGCGTGGCGGAGCTGAAGGCCATGATCCACAGGAACGCCAGGCTGTAGCGGAAGAACGCGGGCCCCGTGACCGTGAGCGCCACGCAGGCGAGCGAAGCGCCGATCAGAAGCTGCGTGGCCACGATCCAGAACCGCTTCGTCCGGAAGAGATCAACGAAGGGGCTCCAGAAGGGTTTGATGACCCAGGGCAGGTAAAGCCAGCTCGTGTAGAGGGCGATATCGGTGTTGGAAATGCCGAGCCGCTTGTAGAGAACCACGGAAACCGTAACGGCCACGATGTAGGGGACGCCCTCTGCCAGGTACAGCGACGGCACCCATGCCCAGGGGTTGCGGAACTGAACTTTCATGTTTCCCATCTCTTTCCCGATCAGTAGAGTTTTTTCAATTCCGCTCCGGGAGATGCCCATCGGGCTGGCAGCCGGGAGAAACGGAATGTCCTCTGCCATATCAGAAAGGGTGCCATAATTCAACAAGTCCAAGACACGAATGACTATTTCTCATCTAAACGGCCATACCGGGAATTTACCTCGTCGCGGAGGCCCCATCATCATACCAATATCTTGTGTCATATTTCGCTGTTGCTTTTTCCATTGACATAAAATCGCCCTTAAATCATAATCATATCGAATTTAGTATTCGCCGGCCTTCACTGGTTCAACCTTGTGGATTGAGCAAACAACAGTTGAATAGGGAAAATCGGGTATGACAAAAGAAGATCTGATTGCGTACTGGCTTGAATCGGCAGAGGCCAACGGCAAATCCATGCATAATATGTTTGCCAACGGTGAGTATGTTTGGTCTCTGTTTGTGGGGCATCTCTGTATCGAAAAACTTCTGAAGGCATATTATGTAAAAAATGTTGACGGCATGGCCCCACGGATACATGATCTCTACAAGCTTGCTGTTAGGTGCAAGCTGGAGATGGAAGAAGAGAAAATGGACGCCCTCCAGTACGTGAGCTTGTTCAACGTAGAAGCGAGATACGAGGACCACCAGCGTGAGTTTTACAAGAAGTGCACTCGTAAATTCACAGAGAAAAATATCATTGTCATTGAAGGATTGCGAAAATGGATGTTGGGAAAGATAAACGACTGATCTACCAGGGGATAAACCGATACCTGTCGCTCTTAAAAGACAGGAATATTCCCGTACGCGAAGTCTACCTGTTCGGTTCCTACGCTAATGGCAAGGCTGATGAGTGGAGCGATATTGA
>CAZTLA010000270.1:0-3087 GCA_964614365.1 uncultured Syntrophales bacterium
TCGCAGATTATCATGGTTACCCACAACAAGCGGAGCATGGAGGTTGCCGGGAGCCTGTTCGGCATTACGATGCAGGAACAGGGCGTATCTACGATGGTTGCGGTTAATCTCAGCTGATCCTTCCGTATTTTCCTTAAAAAACATATTCCCCGTTCCTTAATCGGGGCATCAGAGGTTTTCTCTATGGCGGGTAGTATTGAAGGCGGCGGTTTTTTCGAGAGACTGAAGGCCGGGCTTGCCAAGACAAGCAAGTGTCTGCTCGGCAGCATCGACGGCATTGTCATGGGGAAAAAGGTTATCGATCAGGCGCTCTTCGACGAACTTGAGGAAGTCCTGATCATGGCCGACGTGGGGCCGGCATTCACCTATGAACTGATCGGGAAAATGAAGGAGCAGGTGGGGAGGCGGGAGCTGGACCGGCCGGAACACCTCCGCAGGGTCCTCAGCGACACCATGGCGGAGATTCTGAAGAAGAACGACGCCCCGCTTGCCATCCCCGCCGACGGGGTTTATACTATCATGGTGGTGGGAGTCAACGGCACGGGCAAGACCACCACTATCGGGAAACTGGCTTCCCTCCTGAAGGCGGAAGGCAGGCAGGTGCTGCTGGCGGCCGCCGATACCTTTCGAGCCGCCGCCGCCGAGCAACTTGAAATATGGGCGCAGCGGACGGGCGTTCCGCTTGTGCGCCAGGATGCCGGGGCCGATCCCGCGGCGGTGGTTTTCGATGCCGTCCGCGCGGCGAAATCAGGCAGGGCCGGTATCGTTATCGTGGATACGGCGGGCAGGCTGCACACGAAGGTGAACCTCATGGAGGAACTCAAGAAAATGAAGCGGATCATGGGGCGGGAGCTTCCCGGCGCCCCCCATGAAGTTCTTCTCGTCCTCGATGCCGCGACAGGACAGAATGCCGTCTCCCAGGCACGGCTGTTCAGGGACGAGATCGGCGTGACGGGGCTTGTCCTCACGAAGCTGGACGGAACGGCAAAGGGCGGGGTGGTGGTCAGGATCGCCGCCGAACTCGGCATTCCCATCCGCTATATCGGGATCGGGGAAAAGGTGGACGACTTACGGCGGTTCAACAGCCGAGAATTCGTGGATGCCATTTTCAAAGCAGCAGAAAATACAACGGGAGCCTGAATGCCTAAGATATTTGCCATAGGTGACGTCCACGGCTGCACCGGCAAGCTGGAAGAGTTGTTATCGCTGCTGCCCCTGGATGCAAAACAGGACACGCTCGTGTTTGTAGGCGATTACATAGACCGGGGTCCCAATTCGAAGGGAATGATCGAATACCTTATCGATTTACGGCAAAAAATCGGCGACATCGTTTTCCTTTCGGGGAATCACGAACAGATGTTCCTCAACTACCACCGCAACAACGAGGGAAGGCAACGGTTCCTGATGAACGGCGGTGAAAGCACGATCATTTCCTATGGCGTTGCAGGTCTCAAAGACGGCAGGAATATGAATGTTCCCCGGAACCACCTTGAATTCCTCACCACCCTCCGCATTTCCTACGAAACGCACGATTATATATTTGTGCATGCCGGGTTGAAGCCGGGCGTCCCGCGGGATAAGCAGACTCCCGAGGACATGCTGTGGATACGCCACGCCTTCGTGGAATCGACCGAGGATTTTGGCAAGATTGTGGTGTTTGGGCATACGACCCTTGACAAGCCCCTGATTGAGCCGAACAAGATAGGAATCGACACGGGCGCGGTCTACGGCGGGAAATTGACCTGCGTTGAACTTCCGACGTTGAAAATATACCAGGCCTGACGGATTCGTAAAGAGTGTCGGAGACATGTTCCGGAAGGCCCTGTCTGCGTGCCGTCACGCACAGGCAGGCGGAGGGATCGGAACGCATCCCCCTCCCCGGAAGCCGTCAAACTTGACACCGGGCTTAATCCATGCTACATCGCCCGCGTTCTCTTACCCAAAAGCCCCCGTAGCTCAGAAGGATAGAGCAGCGGTTTCCTAAACCGTGTGCCGCGTGTTCGACTCACGCCGGGGGCACCAGGTATATCGGTGGAAAAGGGGACAATTGTATTTCCCATAACTTTATTGCAAAATAATTTTAACGACCCCTTTTCTTTTAACGTCCCCTTTTCTTTTCGGTGGCCACTCATTTAATGGGCAAGGATGTTAATCTACGCACGATCCAGAGGTATCTCGGCCATACGCAAATCAGCACGACGGAATGGTATACCCATGTCGCCGTGAATCATATGTGGACAGCCGCAGATAGAGTATTTAAAGCACCTATCTACAAAAAAGGCGGCAAAATCGGGCTCATCTCTACGAACGGAAAAACAACAGCATTCATGTTATTGATCTGTCCGGTGTCCGGCTTATAAAGGGGCTACTTCAACAATGCGACTCTATTCTGTAATGAGGAAAGGCATCAAAAAAGAAAAAAGGGGTCTAACTTGCTCGCATGGGCTATTATATTTCTTGTATTTGTATTTTTAGCGCATTTAATTTTGGTGCTCCTCCCCATTAAATGTGCAAAGAATGAGCGGCGATATTGAGAATCAAAAAAGGAATGAATCTATGTTCCAATTTGATCAAAGACGGCCGGCGTCTCAAGTAGTATATTATCAGCAATATAGCGTAAATGGCGGAACATATCCGTTCAATTTGACCGACGGGGATCATAGCACATCGGCATATCCGGCGGACTTTGTATTTGATTACGTCGTTGATTTGAAGGGCAAATATAAACTCTCGACCGTGTTACTCGACTGGGGTAATTTCGGTACGTCCCTTAAAGAACACAACTACGTTACTGGCTGGGAACTCCATGGGCAGGAATCGTTTTCTGCCAAGGACTTTCCTTCAATGAATGATTGGGTGCTAATAAAGAAAGGCGGAATCCCGGGCACTAAAATGACTAAGGTTTCGGATACATTTTTTCAGAAACCTGTGCGGCGTTTAAGGATCAGGGCACAGAGCGAGAAAACAGATATAAAATTGGCGAACTGGATCGGCATTTATGAACTTGAAGCTTACGGAACCTTGTGGAAAGAAAGCTCCGTAAGCAAATAGGCAGAATGCGGGTAAAGGGGACATCTGTTCCTGCTT
>CAZTLA010000271.1:0-3060 GCA_964614365.1 uncultured Syntrophales bacterium
AGGAACTGCTTGAGAAAAACAACTATGTGGTCCGTGGTGCATCGTTTCTTGTCCAATCCCTCAATGAAATTCAGAATTGGCAGCCTGATCTGGTAATCCTTGATATTTTCATCCAATCGTTAAATTCTCTGGAATTGATAGAGAAAATAAAAAGAAACCCCTTTACTGAAAACCAGAAGATAATAATTTTGTCTGAAACCCTCAAAATTGAAACAGTAGTGGGACCAACCCCAAGTGTCCGGGGATATTTCACGAAACCAGTTGATTTTGAAGAACTTAAAAATACTCTTATAAACATTACGGAAAAAACCAGCCCGGACTCTCCCCAGCCAATAATGGTAGTGGATGACGATGAAGATTTTTCCGATCTTATTAAAAGGTTTCTTGAAGTACATAATTACAAACCCATAATAGTCAACAACCCGTCAAATTTAATCAGCAAAATAAAAACTGAAAAACCCCGCGCAATACTTCTTGACATAATGATACCCGGGAAAGATGGGTTCCAAATTATGGATGAACTTCAGGATGAATTAGAAACAAGCATAATACCAATAATCGTCCTGAGTGCGGTCCGGTTTAACAACTATCAGGAAAAAGGCATTTTAACCGGTTTTCCCGAGATAATTTCAAAAGAAATTCCCCAAGACATGCTCCTGAAGGTAATTGAAAAAGAAATAAAAGAAACTAAAGAGATGATTGGTGGAGAGTATTTGACGCAGAAACCAAAAGTGCTGATTGCTGACGACCAGACTGAGATGTTGTTTTTAATCAAGGAAACCGTTGAAAAAGCAGGTTTTGAGGTGCTGACCGCAAATGACGGTCAGGAAGCAATGACTGCTATTTTTGAAAACAGCCCAGATATTATTGTTCTTGATTACAATATGCCAATCAAAGATGGTCTGACAATATCCCAGGAATTGAAGGATAATCCGCTTTTTGCACACATACCAATAATAATCCTGACAGCATCCGGTGAAAAAAAAGTTAAATTAAAGGGAATGAGTATGGGTATAGATGACTATCTAATAAAGCCGGTGGACACTGACGAACTAATAGCACGGATAAAAATGATTCTCAAAAGAAACAAACAGGTTCTGGATACGAATCCCCTGTCAAAACTTCCCGGAAATCCGTCAATACAGGCAAGAATTGAAAGGCAAATTTCAAGGGGCACAAATTTTGCGGTCCTATACATAGATTTAAACAACTTCAAGGCTTATAATGATTCTTATGGTTTTGAAGCAGGCGACAGGGTAATCAGGACAACTGCAAACCTCCTTGTAAAACTCACCATACAGAACGAAAATTCCGACGACTTCATAGGACACATAGGCGGCGACGATTTTATCATAGTTACTTGCCTTGAAAAAGCAGAAGACCTGTGCAAGAGCATCATAAAGGTTTTTGACGAAATAGCCCCGTCATTTTACAGCAAAGAAGACAGGGAAAGGGGATGCATCGTTTCCACTGACAGGCAGGGAAACATAAAAAAATTTACCTTCCTGTCAATTTCCATCGGCATGGTGCATAATAAATTCAGGCCACTGACATCATTCGCCCAGGTGAGTAACATAGGCACTGAATTAAAAAAATACGCAAAGTCCTCTAATCTCAGCAACTACGTAATTGACAGAAGAAAATGATTCGGGAAAATGTCCAGAAAATATTAAAAGAGCTGCCTGAAGGTGTTGAGATTGTTGCGGCTGCAAAATCCAGAACCCCTCAGGAAATAATTCAAGCCATTGACGCCGGAGTCCAAATTATCGGCGAAAATTATGTGCAGGAGGCGAAAATTGCGTTTGATTTAATTGGAAAAAAAGTCCAATGGCACATGCTCGGCCACCTGCAGCGAAACAAAGCAAAAGCCGCGGTTGAAATTTTTGACATGATTGAAACCCTGGATTCCACTGAGCTCGCCATGGAGATTGACAAGCATTGCCGTAAAATTTTAAAAACAATGCCCGTGTTGATAGAAGTGAACATTGCAGAAGAAATGCAAAAATTCGGTATTCTGCCCCAAAAAGTGATGGAATTTGCAAAGGATATTTCAAAATTTAAAAACATAAAATTATCCGGGCTTATGACCATGGGACCTGATGTGGAAAAAACAGAGGACATCAGGCCATATTTTAAACGAACAAAACAGATATTTGAAGAACTCAAAATGCTCGGGATTCCCGGAACAGACATGAGGTATCTCTCAATGGGCATGACGAATTCTTATAAAATTGCCATAGAAGAAGGCGCAAACATTGTCAGAATCGGCACTTTAATCTTTGGATAAGACCTTTATTACACCCCGGAGGTGTATTTTGAAAAGTTTTGAATGGGCTTACATTCCGTATTACATTGACCCTGTATTGTTTTCTTTGGGGCCTATGCAAATCAGATGGTACGGATTGATGTATCTTCTGGCAGTTTTGGTTTCATGCGGACTCATTTTTTACAGGGTAGGAGTGGACTCCCCAACCATGGCGCCTTTGGCGCCAGAAGGGGGTGCCCGGGTACAAAAACATGAATTTTCAAAAGAGCTAATTGAAAACTATCTGTTCTGGGCTGTCCTTGGAACCATCATAGGCGCAAGGTTAGGGTATGTTTTCTTTTATGACCTTAAATATTTTCTGACAAATCCTCTGGAAATAATCTCTCCTTTTGATTTCTCAAATGGATTCAGGTACACCGGCATATCCGGGATGTCATATCATGGAGGGCTTATCGGTATAATTGTGTCAAGCGCACTTTTCTGCAAAAAACATAAAGTCCAGTTTTTTCGGGTTGCTGATTTCATTACTCCTGCTGTTCCGCTTGGATATACATTTGGAAGAATCGGGAATTTTCTAAACGGAGAATTGTATGGACGACCCACCAGTATTGCATGGGGAATGTTTTTTCCGCTTGATACTTTTCATGAATTGCGGCATCCCTCTCAACTTTATGAAGGTTTTTTTGAAGGACTTTTTATTTTTATCATTTTATGGAGCATGAGAAAAAAGAAACTATCTGACGGTTTTTTGTTTTTTTTATATCTCATATTGTATGGGAGCGTTCGTTTTTTTC
>CAZTLA010000272.1:0-3055 GCA_964614365.1 uncultured Syntrophales bacterium
TGGTGGACGGCAGCAACTACGTCTACCGCGCCTATTACGCGATCCGGGACCTTTCTAACTCCAAGGGATTTCCCACCAACGCCATCTATGGCTTTACCAACATGCTGGTGAAACTCCTGCGCGACATGAAGCCGGACTATATCGCCGTCGCCTTCGATCTGAAGGGGCCCACCTTCCGCCATGAGGCCTATGAAAGCTACAAGGCGACGCGAAAAGCCACGCCGGATACCCTGATTCCCCAGATCTCCTACATCAAGGACATCGTGCGCGGTTTTTCCATCCCGATCATGGAGCAGCAAGGAATCGAGGCCGACGATATCATCGGGACGCTTGCCCGGACTTACGCGGACAGGGGAATGACGGTCGTCATTGTGTCCGGGGACAAGGACCTGATGCAGCTCATCAGCGATGACATCGTCATGGTGGACACCATGAAAGAGAAGACGTACGACTGTGAGGCGGTGAAGGTCCGCTTCGGGGTGGGGCCGGAGAAGGTGGTGGAGATACTCGGTCTCATGGGCGACGCCTCGGACAACATCCCCGGCGTGCCGGGCATAGGGCCGAAAACGGCTCAGCGGTTGATCGAGGAAAACGGTACGATCGAGGAGGTCCTTAAGAACACGGGCAAGATCAGGAACGTGAAAACGCGGGAAGCGCTGGAGGCCTTCGCGGAGCAGGCCCGGATGAGCCGCGAGCTGGCCATCATAAAAACCGATGTGGAAATCGATTTTGACCTGGAAGCGGCCCGTCATGGGGAACCGGACCGGGAGGCCCTGAAGGCGCTGTTCAAAGAGTTTGAATTTTCCTCCCTCCTGCAGGAACTGAAAATCCGGGAGGAAGCGGTGGCCGGCAATTACCGTCTGGTGCTGGCTGCCGCCGACTTTGCGGACCTGACGGCAAGCCTTGCCGCCGGCGGGGAGTTTTCCCTGGACCTGGTCATGAGCGCCTCCGAGGCGATGCGCTCCGGCATCCTGGGAATTTCCCTCTGTCCGCGGCAGGGGGAGGCCTTCTACGTTCCCTTAGGACATGATTATCTTGGCGTCCCCACCCAACTCTCCGAAGAGATGGTGCTTATGGGTCTTGCCCCGTTCCTGGCCGACGAAAAGATCAAGAAGCATGGCCATGACCTGAAGAATGCCCTGATCGTTTTGGCGAACAAGGGCGTCGAATTGAGGGGGCTGGCCGGTGACACCATGGTGGCCTCTTACATCCTCAATCCTTCGAGTCACCGTTTTGAACTTCCCGATCTTGTCCGGGAACATCTTGCCCGGCAGATCATAACCATGAAGGAACTGGCGGGCAGCGGCGCCAAGGCTGTGCCTTTTTCCTCCGTCCCCATGGAGAAGGCGGCCGAGTACTCCTGCCGGAGGGCCGATGCCGTTTTGGGGCTTTCCCCCCTTTTGGCGGAGAAAATCGACCGTAACGGCTTCCACGATCTCTTCCACCTCGTGGAGATGCCGCTTGTATCCGTCCTGGCCGTTATGGAGCGAAAAGGGGTGCTGCTCGACGTAGCACTCCTCGGAGATATGTCAAAAGAAATGGCGCAGCTCATGTCCCTTTCGGAGGAGAAGATTTATCGCCTCGCGGGCGAAAAATTCAACATCAACTCGCCGAAGCAATTGCAGACCATACTGTTCGACAGGCTCGGTCTTCCCAAGGGAAAGAAAACGAAGGAGGGGTATTCCACGGACGTGGAGGTGTTGACCGTCCTTGCCCGGAGCTACGAGTTGCCCGCTGAGATCCTGGCCTACCGGAGCCTGGCCAAGCTCAAGTCCACCTACATTGATGCCCTGCCGCTCCTGGTGAACCCCGAAACGGGGCGGGTGCATACCTCGTACAACCAGACGGGGACGGCCACGGGGCGCCTTTCCAGCAGCAACCCCAATTTGCAGAACATCCCCATCAGGACCGTGGAGGGGAAGAGGATACGGCAGGCCTTCATCGCCCCGCCCGACTGGGAGATCGTGTCCGCCGATTACTCCCAGATCGAGCTCAGGGTGCTGGCTCATCTTTCAGGCGACGAGACCTTGCTCGCGGCCTTCGCCTCCGGGGAGGACATCCACACGAGAACCGCGGCCGACGTCTTCGGCGTGTTTCCCCAGATGGTCAACGCCGACATGCGGCGGCAGGCCAAGGTGATAAATTTCGGCGTGCTCTACGGGATGAGCGCCTTCGGACTCGCCCGGGAACTGGGCGTGGCGCAAAAGCTGGCCCAGGCCTACATCGACGAATATTTCCACAAGTACCGGGGCGTCCGCGCCTACCTGGATTCGATTCTGGAGAAAGCCCGGCGGGACGGCTTCGTTACCACGATCCTGAACCGCCGCCGCTACCTTCCCGAACTGGGGAGCGACAACCAGTCCGTTCGGCAGTTCGCGGAACGCATGGCCATCAATGCGCCGATCCAGGGGTCGGCCGCCGACCTCATCAAGATAGCCATGATCAATATCTCTGCGCTTTTTGCGAAGAAGAGTCTCCGGGCCGCCATGATCATGCAGGTCCACGACGAACTGGTCTTCGAGGCACCCGCCGCGGAGAAGGACGAGGTCATGGCCATTGTCAAGAAGGAGATGGAGGAGGTGGTGAGCTTGAATGTTTCCCTGAAGGTTGACGGCGCCTCCGGCAAAAATTGGGACGAGGCGCACAGATGAGTGCAGGCTGCTGAAAAATGCATCCCCACCTTCGCGGGGACGGCGTCTGCTGGGGCTGGTTCAATCTTGCAGATTGAACCAAATATTAATGGCTTGGTTCAGGCTGCCTACCCGTGCCGGAAGCACGGCAGACAGGCAAGCCTGAACCAACAAGGGCGGAATGCATTCTGTGATACGCTTGAGATGCCCATGAGGTCGTATTCCCTGAAAAATTTCCCCCACCTCGCCGCGAAGACGCCCATCATTACACCAATATCGTATGGTCATTATTCTTGACACACAAGCGCCTTTCTCATAGGCTCGGAAATCAAGAAGAGTGTTCTTATCAAAGCAAACAAACAACAAATCAAATCAAAACAAAGAGATTACGGAAGATCCGCTTCTTGCCGATTTTAAGGGAAGTG
>CAZTLA010000273.1:0-2969 GCA_964614365.1 uncultured Syntrophales bacterium
CAGGAAGTAAAGTTCGAGGATGCCGTTTTGCGCCTGGAAATTACCCCCCACGTCATTGACGGGAAAAACCTCAAAATGAAGATTCTGGTGAAAAAGGACGAGGTGGATTTAAGCAGAAAGGTGGAAGGCAATCCGTTTATCATCAAGAAACAGACGGAAACCACCCTGATTGTGGAAGACGGCGAAACGATCGTCATTTCCGGATTAAGCAAACAGCGAACCGCCCATAGTGAAAGCGGCGTCCCCGGTCTGAAGGATATTCCCGCCCTTGGGTGGTTGTTCAAGGCGGACGGCAAGAGCGAAGAGATGCAGGAGGTATTGATCTTTATAACGCCGAAGATTCTCCCTCCTCAGATTGCCGCTTCCACGGCTGAAAAAAAAGAAGGGAGCGGCAAATAGCGGGTGACGGTCAGTCGGCGCCCCTCGCCCTCGCGCCCGCTCTTACGCGCATGGATTGATGAGGGTAAACGGGGAATACGCGGGGCGGTCAATGCGCGAAGGTTTGAGCAATGGACTATTTTCAGATTTTGAACTTGCAGAGGGAACCCTTCTCCAATTCTCCGGAGCCGGACTTCTTTTTTCATTCTGATCCGCACGTTTCCTGCCTGCAGAGGCTGGAACTGGCTATCCGACTCCGTCGCGGCTTGAACGTGGTGATGGGTAATGTGGGTACGGGGAAAACAACCCTCTGTCGTCAACTTATCCTTAACGTTTCACGCACCGACGAAGACCGGGCTGCGATCGAAACGCACCTGATTCTGGATCCTTCGTTCAGCGATCCTCACGAATTTTTATCGGCGGTCGCGCGACTTCTGGGTGTCGCCGATCCTGAGGACTGCACGGAATGGCAGCTCAAGGAAACGATCAAAACGTGCCTCTTTCAACGAGGTATCGACGAACGGAAAATCGTTGTCCTGCTTATCGACGAAGGGCAGAAGCTGCCGGATTTTTGCCGCGAAATACTCCGCGAATTTCTGAATTATGAAACCAACGAACACAAACTGTTGCAAATCGTCATTTTCGCGCAGGAAGAATTTAAGCGGATATTACAGGCGTATCCCAATTTTGCCGACCGGGTGAATCAATATGTGTTGTTAAAACCCCTGAATTTCAGAGAAACCGTGAAGCTGGTCAGATTTCGTCTTCACCGGGCCGGTGCCGATTCCGCCGCCGTGCCGGCACTTTTCACGGGGCCGGCGTTTTGGGCTGTTTACCGGGGCACGAGCGGATACCCGCGTAAGATCATTACCCTTTGCCACCAGGTTCTGCTGGCCATGATCATTCAAAACCGGGCGAAAGCCGGTTTCCCTCTGGTACGTTCCTGCGCGGGCAGAGTTTCTCCCGCGGAATCGCCTCGCCGGTTTCGATGGGGTTTGACCTTCACCGCTGCCGTGTTGCTTGCATTCCTTATCATCAACAACTACGAAACAATCGGTTATTTACCGCCACGGTTTACCGGGAAGCCCGAAGCGAAATCGAATCACGACAAGTTGCCCGGGGGAAAAATACCGGAGATCCTGGGGCGCTTAACGGTGAAACAAGACGATCGGGTTTTACGGATGCTGCAACGCATATACGGGAAAAGAAATGCCATAAACGAATTGGAAGCGGTGGCGAAGGCCAACCCCGAAATTGAAGATATGAATCTCATCGCAAAAGACGACGTCATCACCATTCCCGCCCGCAAAGATGCATCTCATTGCTTGCCGGTCGGCAACTACTGGGTGCAAATCGTATCCTTTGACAATCTCAATGCCGCGTACGAATTATTGAGAGGATCTGAATCTCCCGGCTTGACGCCGCTTATGTTGCTGTCGTACTGGCACGAGCAGGAAGGAACCGTCTTTGCGGTTATGCTGAACGATGGATTTAGCGATGAAGCGGCCGCCCTGCGGGCGATCGAAGCCTTGTCGCCATCTGTTGCCGGCCGCGCACGCGTGGTAAGCAGTTGGCGGGAAGGCACCCTATTTCTCTAAAAGACGGATCCTCCCGTGAACGTGTTGGTGACCGTTCGTCACGTTTCGTTACGAGAGCATCCTGTTTGACGAAGAGAAAACCTACGGAGACTTTTGATGCTGATAAAAAAACGTCTGGGTGAAATGCTCATCGAGAACAATCTGCTGACGCGAGAACAACTCCAGCAGGCCCTTGCGGAACAAGGAAAAGCGGGCTTGAAGCTTGGGCAGTTCCTTGTGCATCGCGGCATCATAGCGGAAAACCAGATTGTTGATGTGTTAAGCCAGCAATTGCTGATCGATAAATACCACCCGGACAAATATCCTGTTGATGTGAATCTGGCCGGCCTCATCCCTCTTGATATGGCGCAGAAATACCAGTTGGCTCCCCTGCGGAAAAAGGGCCGGCTCTTGACCATCGCGATTACCGATCCCCTGGATATCAATATTCTGGACACCATCGAGGTGGCAAGTAATTCCGAAGTAGAACCCGTCGTTTGTTCCGAGCGGGAAGTCAACCAACTGATCAACAGCATCTACGGCATGCAATCCAAGATAGGCGACGTCTTGGAAACCATGGAGATTGATACCCGTCCGGATGAGGAAAAAGAGGCGGAACTGACCGCGTCGGAAATTCAGGTTGCATCCCTGCAGGACATGGCGGGGGAAGCCCCCGTGGTGAGGCTGGTCAATTCCATTTTTGCCCAGGCCGTGCGGGAGGGCGCCAGTGATGTCCACATCAGCCCTCAGAAAGACAGCATTCAGGTGCGTTTCCGCATCGACGGAAAACTTCACGAGGTGCCGTCGCCGCCGAAATCGTTTATTTTGCCCATTGCGGCCCGTATGAAGATTCTGTCCAACATGGATATCACCGTGTCGCGCCTTCCCCAGGATGGACGATTTACCTTGCGCGTGGAAAAAAAAGAAATAAATGTTCGTGTTTCCTCCATGCCGACCATTTATGGGGAAAATATCGTTCTTCGGTTGCTGGACATGAGCGGGGGTATTTACACC
>CAZTLA010000274.1:0-2959 GCA_964614365.1 uncultured Syntrophales bacterium
CGATCCCGGAGGGGGCGCTCTTCTATGGACAGACAAGGCACCGCCTCGACGTTGTTTTCGACGTGGCCCTGCGGCGGGAGACGGAGGAAACGGCCCAACGAGCGCATGATCTTATCGCCTCCAGCCGGACGCCCCCGCCGGTATATGAGAAACGTTGTGAAAGTTGCTCTCTGATGGCCGAATGCCTGCCGAAGACTATTCAGAAGCGGCGTTCGGTGAAAAGCTATCTGACGCGCATCCTGAGAGAGCCATGAAGAAACATCTCAATACCCAGGGAGATGCGATCATCGTCAAGGTGACTATTGAAAGGCCATGCCCATGAAAAGGAAGAGAGAGCAAACGCCACTAAAGAGCGAATTGATCCTGTACCAGGCGGCGGACGGGAAAACAAAGGTTGAAGTCCGGCTTCAGGATGAGACAGTCTGGCTGACTCAGAAGCTGATGGCGGAGTTGTTCCAGTCGCCCCCCTTAGAACATCACGACGCATTTGAAAAATATCTTCAACGAAGGCGAATTGGACGAGTGGTCAACCTGTAAGGATCTTTTCCAAGTTCAAAATAAGGCGGCAGGCGGGGAGGGAGCAACATCGAGCATTACATCTCGACCTGATCCCATGCGGGAGTTGTCCATGACCGACAAAAAGAAATCTCGTAAAATCGTAAACTCGGGACGGGACGGCTACGAGGCGATGCTGTCCGGCGTCGCCGGTTTGCTGGAGCAGGCAAGGCGTACCGCTGTCCGAACCGTGAACGCAATTATGACCGCCGTCTATTGGGAAATCGGGCGGCGGATTGTGGCGTATGAGCAGGCAGGTGAGATGCGAGCCGAATACGGTTCCGCGTTGCTCAAGCGCCTGTCCGGCGACCTGACGCGGAAGTTCGGCAGGGGGTTCTCCGTTGATAATCTGGAAACGATGAGATTGTTCTACCAGACCTATCCGGACGTGTGGAGACGCATTGACTTCCCGAAATCCGAGACGGCGTCTCGGATTTCACTGCCGAATGATCCGGCGGAGAGATTCCCCCTTCCCTGGTCCCATTACGTCATGCTTGTAAAGCGGACACGGTCCGCCGAGGCCCGCGCTTTTTATGAGGCGGAAGCAATTCGAGGCGGCTGGTCCGTGAGGCAACTGAACCGCCAGATATACAAGATGGCTTTGCCTAATGAAAAGGCGCTGATTGCCGAGATAGACAAGACACGCAAGGAGTTGGAAGCCGGACAGAAAGGCGGCGAAGATGCCGATTGATAACTCCGACGACCTCATCATGATCTCTGCCCTGCAGCACTACGCGGTCTGTCCCCGCCAGTGCGCGCTGATCCACGTGGAGCAGATATGGACGGAAAGCGGGCGCACCGCCGAAGGCCGGATTATGCATGAACGGGTCCATGACGAAAGCCGGGAATCGCGGGGCGATGTGCGGATCGAATACGGTGTGGCGTTGAGGTCTCTGCGCCTGGGCCTGATCGGGAAGGCCGATGTCGTGGAGTTCCACCGTCAGCCGGACGGCTCATGGCTCCCCTTCCCCGTGGAGTACAAGCGGGGCAAGCCCAAAGCGGACGATTGCGACAAGGTACAGCTCTGCGCCCAGGCAATCTGTCTGGAGGAGATGCTTGCCGTCGTGATCCCGGAGGGGGCGCTATTCTATGGCCAAACCCGCCATCGTCTTGATGTCGTCTTTGATGATGCTCTCCGCGGGGAAACGGAGGAAACGGCAAGAAGGGCACACGAGTTGATTGAATCCGGCGCAACGCCCAAGCCGGTTTATGCGAAGAGATGCGACAGTTGCTCGCTCGTTGCCGAATGTCTGCCGAAGACGATTGAGAAACGGCGGTCGGTGAAGAGTTATCTGACTCGGATTCTGGGGGAGCCATGAAGAAAAATCGAACATATTTTTCTTTGTTTACGGAGGACTGACAGATGCCGCGAAAACCCGCCAAGCCAAAGATCGCGCCGGGATCGCCGAATTTTGCTGCATTGGTAGATGCAGTGAGGCTGGTGCATGAGCAAAGCGCCGCTGCGGCAAGCCGGGCAGTAAATGTTAGCCTTACTCTGCGTAATTGGCTTATCGGCCGGCACATCTGCGAATACGAGCAGCGCGGCGCCGACCGGGCGGAGTATGGTGAGCGTTTGCTTGACAGGCTGGCCTACGCATTGCGGAAAGAGGGCATCGCCGATATGGCTTCCCGCTCGCTGCGACTCTACCGGCAATTTTACCTTGTTTATCCCGACATTTGGCAATCGCCGATTGCCAAATCAGGACAGGATATTTCGTCGCTAATTTGGCGATCACTGATTGCCAAATCCGGGGCTGGAAATCGGCAAATTCGGGAGACGCCGACTCCCAAAACAAAGGCAGTGCAACGATTGTGTGTTGACAGACATATGCTGATTAACCGTCTGTCGTTCACCCATCTGGCTGAATTCATAACAATTGACGACCCCCTCAAACGCGCCTTCTACGAAATCGAGTGCATCCGGGGCAACTGGTCGGTACGGGCGCTCAAACGCCAGATTGCCGCCCTGTACTATGAAAGGTCGGGGCTTTCCACGGACAAGGAAAAGCTGGCGGCACTGACCCACGCCGCTGCGGAACAAGCAGAACCGAAGCTCGCCATTCGTGATCCTTATGTCTTCGAGTTTCTTGGTTTGCGACCGCAAGAAGCGGTACGCGAATCTCGTCTGGAAGATGCGTTGCTGGACAAATTGCAGGATTTCCTGTTGGAACTGGGACACGGCTTCTGTTTCGAGGCGCGGCAGAAGAGCATCATTATCGGTAAAACCCGCGGCTTCGTGGATCTCGTTTTCTACCATCGCATACTCAAGTGCCACGTGCTCATTGAGTTGAAAGTAGATGAATTCCGTCACGAACACCTTGGTCAGCTCGGCACCTACGTGACCTGGTACCGCAGACACATGATGGCTAAGGATGATAATCCACCGTTAGGTTTGCTGCTCTGC
>CAZTLA010000275.1:0-2957 GCA_964614365.1 uncultured Syntrophales bacterium
GCCTGTCGAAGGAATGAATGGCTCTCAGGGCAGGCGTGAGACGTGATTTGAACATGGTATTTTTTCATGATCCCCTCTTGCAGATAATACATCAGGCCCATATTTCACATTGATAGGTTAGTATGACGTCCCAGGAATTTCCATCCCGAAATTAAAACTATATAAGCGGCTCTACTGAAGCTCTCTTTTTGTTTCTTTTCAATTTACGTCAGGTAAAAATAACTTAATCTATTGGAAATCAGGTAGTTACGAGTTTTATTCCGTAATTTATTTCCCAGTTATTTCTTTTTAGCCAAAAAATAAATCCTGTTCTTCTTGGCGCCTTCTGTTCGCAAAATGCCCTCGGCTGCCAATTTATAAGTTGCTTTACGCACATCTTCCAGTGGGACATCTTGAAGCCTGCCATGAACTTCGTCAATCTTGCTGCCTGGATGAAATTTCAAATCCTCCTCAATCAGAGCCTTTAACCTGTGGGGCTCTATAACTTTTAGAGTTGGTTTTACATTTATTTTGGCGTTGGTAATCAGCTTGGGATTTACCACGTATTCTGTCCCCTTTTTAATCCCGCGACTGACCAATAAGCCTTGCTCTAAAAGCCTAACCACATAGGAACGCAACCGTTCTTCCTCGGAAAGTTGTAATTCTTTAGCGAGTTGTGTAGTCAGGATTTTTTGATGCCGGGCCACAATCCCCATTACGATAAATTCCTTTTGTGAAAGCTGATAGTGCCTTGAAACAAAATCAAGCAATAGAACAACCTCTTCATCCATTATTTTGGATGACTGGATTACAGTAGTCGAATTGAAATCAGAGACAGGAAGGGGGAAGGGTTTTGCATCACGACTATTAATCTCGTAAATCAGATTGAAGCCCGTGCCTTCGCCTTCCATTAACTCAAGGTCGTGCAAGACACGGATAAGATGAGGATTCCTGCGACTGGTGGAATGAAGAATATTATCCTTGGTGATGCCTAACGGCAAACCTCCCGGATTGGTTATTTCTAACCGGTCAGGATAGACTTTGATAAATATGTCGCCGGAGATTGTATAGCTTTTGTGGGCTATTGCGTTGATAAGTAATTCACGGATTACCCTTTCATCGTAATGCCTGATTTGCTTGCGGAAAAGCCCCTGCGGGAATTCGTGATAATATGTCAATTCAACAGCTTGCTTTTCAATTTCCAGCACAAGCTCTTTAGGATTTTGCATGCAGTCATGCCAGTTTAACTTTCTGGCCTTATTCTCCAGTTCATCGTACACAATATACTGCACAGTGATAGGGTACACCAGCCGGCTGCGTTGTGCGCCGGAGCCCAACCATAATACACCTAAGTTCGTAAGCTGATTATTGAGAACAAGGTTGTAATGTTCTGCTATCTCAATATCACTGAGCTCTTTAATGGCGGGTTTTACTCGTTTGGATTGCCTGATTTCATTGGCAAACCACTGAATATTCATTTCGGGTATTTGCTGAAAAGAAATATTACGTGGCTGTAGCTCCCATTGAAAAGCATCTTTTTCACTGGCTATGCGGTGAATATCTTCACTGCGTGCAGCCTGGCACTGGTCGCCTGTACGGATATAAATTTTCCCATCGGCTGTGGTGGCTATGGATTTAAGCGAAGGGAAGACCTCCATGCTGAAATACTGGCCGCCGTTATCGTGGGTTAGAATTCCAGATGCTGATAACCCTACATTGAAGCATAAGGTCCGAAGCCTCGTGATGGTTGCATTGATGATATCGTCTGTAATGGTTTGAGAAGCCGGTGGCAGCTTGTCTTTGTCTTCCCATCCTATTGTGATTTTTCCACCCTGCGCGTTGGCAAGACATACGCATGTAACTGCAAGGTCACGGAACCCCGCATCGCCGCTCTGTATCTTACGCAAGCTCTTGTATTCGGTAATGATGTTTTCAATACTCATAAATTATGCTGACCCTTTATTAGTCATCCTTCCCCTCCGTTCATCCTGAGTCCTGGCCTGAGCTATGTCGAAGGCTTGTCGAAGGATGAACGGAAGACTTAGGACAGGCGTGAGACGTGATTTGAAGATGATATTTTTTCATGATTCCTTCTTGAAGGTAATATATCAGACCCATATTTCACATTGCCAAATTAGTATGATGTCCCCATAATTTCCAACCTTTAATTCCTTTACGGGTTCAGGAACAACGCTCTCAGGGGCAACCGGAGGGAGCTTTTTACCGCAGGAAGAAATAAAAAGAAGCAATGAGCAATGAGCAATGAGCATGAAAACCGTGAGACGTGAGACCCTTCGATGCCGTTCGTCCTGAGCCTGTCGAAGGAATGAATGGCTCTCAGGGCAGGCGTGAGACGTGATTTGAACATGGTATTTTTTCATGATCCCTTCTTGAAGGTAGTACATTAGACCCATAATTTCGCGTTGCCAAATCAGTGTAATGTCCCCATAATTTCCTTGACTTGTAATTTGGCAAAAAAGCAAGTGTGTCTGCAAACGTGTTGGCTATTTCACCACAAAGATTACATCAGTCAATGCCGTAAAAGTTTGCGGTTTTCCTTTGTATTCAAATGTAACTTTCAAGTCCTCTACTTTCTTGTTCTTGAAGCTGTCCAGATATTTCATAATCGTAGGCTTCAAAAGGTTTAGATTCCTTTTCAGTTTCCAGGAACTATTAAAGTCATCTGTGTCAACAAGCACAAGGAATAAACGGTTTTCAGAACCGAAACGCATCTCGCCTTGATTTTCGTAAAGCCACTTTGCAAGAATTTTTGGATTGTTCTGAACCTCTTTGAGGATTTGAAGTTTCTCGTTTTTCAAAGTAGCCAATACTGAATTACAAAAAGCGTCACTTTTATCTTTCATTTTTTCAACGATTTCATAATAAATGTCGGCGTCTTTAGCTTTTTTGTCAAAGCATATTTTCGCTTCCGCTGCTTTGTTTTTCAGAAAGGTTAATTCAACAGGAATACCTTTTTC
>CAZTLA010000276.1:0-2908 GCA_964614365.1 uncultured Syntrophales bacterium
GGAGATTGTGTTCTTTTCTTTATCAACAACCCCGCCTAACTTCTCCCAGCTATCACCTACTTTTCTCCAGACTGCCAAATCATTTTCACTGACGCCTTCTGGTAAATCTGTTTGGTTATATGATAAAGTGATGGTTATCGGTTCGAGAAACGTTGTTATAGTAGAATTTATATTGTAAGCTTTGCCAATAACTCCGTAACCAGTTGGCGACACGATCGATATTGGTGTAATAGTTATTGTTGTATTTGTTGAAACCGCATTAGGAGGAAATTCTAATTTAATATTTTCAAAACTGGTATTTCCACCTTCAGGAGTTATAATACTTACGTCAGCTACAGTTAATATCCACTCATAATAAATATAAAATTCTCCATCTGTCACCGTCACATTAACAATATGAATTCCTGCGGAAGTGTAGTTTGCAGTAAATGTATATGTTTGCTCGTAGCCAACAACTACATCATTTAACTTCCATATTATTGCAGGAGTTATACCATCAGGATCAGTAGCAGTAATATTGAACGTTACGCTTTCGCCCTCGTTTATCGTAGGATTAGTCTTCGGATTGTAATCTATTATTCGCGGAGGTCTGTTAACGATAGTTGTATTTATTATAACTGTCCAAATTGCACTCCAATTACTATATCCATACTTGCTATCGTAAGCTCTGACTTTCCAGTAGTATTTGCCATCTGATAAGTTTATAGTTGGTATATAGGTAGTAATCGTAATATTTGTTATGGAAATTTCTAAGGATGAAAACTCGATATTATTGTCAATTGCAATTTCATAAAACATAGTATCCCCATCTAGGTCTATTGCAGCAGTCCATTCAAATGCAGGTCTTGAGATTGATATTGTTGCATTATCTGGCGGTGACAGTAGATTTGAAGTGGTAGGTGGGCGATTAACATCAATCACAGCCAAATTCCAGCTATGATTTGCCGAAAGCGGGGGCGTGCCATTGTCTGTAACAACAACCTTTACAATATATGTGCCAGCAGAAGTATAATTAGCAATAAAAGTATATGATCCGCCAGTCGCAACTAAGCTATTATTTAAATACCACCGAATTGTTAAATTATCATTATCAGGGTCATAAGCGGTAATGTTAAATGTTATAGATTGTTCTTCATTGATTGTTGGATCTGTTGAAGGCTCGAAATGTTTTATTTCTGGGGTGTGATTTTCTATTTCCGTAATCTCACTAATATTACCCTCGAAAAAATAGACGTTCCCTTCCCCATCCCCCACAATAATCTTCGATTTATCTCTGGTAATGTAGGAGAAGTGGGTGAAGCCAGGTTTTGGGTAAGACCAGAGAACTGTGCCATTTAAATCAGAAAGCATAACCGTCTCAGAACCCATTAGGATGTATTTTCCATCGCTTGTCAACATACCCGATGCAGAGCCTTGACTCAACCACCATAGAAGATTTCCATTCCTATCTAGAGCTACAGTTCCAAACGACCCACCACTACCAGCCACAACAAGATTTCCATCTGAGGTGATATCAGTCCAAGCAGCTCCGCCACGCGTGTCAAAATACCAGAGCGCAGTACCATTCTCATCAGTAAGATAAATTTTGCCTATCTTGCTTGCAGTGACTATGAATTCTTCATTGGGAGTGAATTCCAGACCGTATGTATAAGGCCATGCTTCAATGTAACTACGCCATATAAGTGTACCGTTAATGCCGAACTTGTATAGGAATCCATCGCCGGAACCAACATAAATCCGCTGATTATCCTCGCTAAACTCTATTCGTCTCACTTGGCCTTCTACAAACTTCCACCATACTACATTTCCTGTAGTGAGGTTTAGCAGCCATAGGTTCCCACCGCCTGCGCCAATTGCTACATATTGATTATCATGTGAGATTCGTATTTCGCGCGATTCCCCAGATGCTGGATCGATAGTATTGGGTAAATCAGTCCAACTCTTTTCCCAGAGAAGCGCTCCAGTTTTGTTTAACAATATTTCCTTAGAACTGCGCAGTATCGATGCAGCCACATAATTACCATCATCAGAAACATCCACACCCCAAGTTTCATTTCCTGTAGGATAATCCCAGAGCTTATTGCCGTCAAAATCAAACATGTAAATGCGGGAGCGGTTCCTAATTTCCTCCTCCGGGAGCGGCATCTCTACATGAGCTTGCGATACCACAAACCGCTTTTCATCCTTAGAAACATCGCCGCGCCAAATGGTAAGATTTGTCTGATATTTATACACGAATGTATAATTAGCTGAAACTGTCTGCTTTTCAAGGAAGATATCTACTTGCAGGTTGCCATTTTCTATAGGCTCGAGAACTTTATGATAAGCTTTGTAGTTGGGATGTTGGACAGCCAAATCATACTTGTGTAGCTCTGAGCTCATTAAATACCTATATGCGTAACACTCTAAATTGTAGCTTCCGTTGCTTGCCGATATATTGTTTGCCCCACAGAGAGTTATCTCCACGCCTGCCATAGGCTGGCCTGTCTCCTTATCGTAAACATGTCCTTGAACGATAGAATTCGTAGTGAGTGTTGCAACAGGTACCACATGGACCGTGTGATTGAGTGTGACAGTAGTTATAGTAGTCGATTGATTCCCGCGAAGCCAAACTGAAACATTTGTAGTGAAGTTATAATCAGCAGCAGTTTCCATATCTTGCGGGCTGAGCCCCGTTCTATAGGAAACATCTAAGAAATACCAGATGTTCTCGCTTTCACCAGGCTCAAGATAAAGGCTCTGCGGCTGGGGGAACGGCGAAAGACCTTGCCCAGTTTCTATGCAAACAGCCTCGTAATCAAGTGTTAAATTCTCGCCAGCTGTATTCTTGACAGTGATGTTACGTTTTATCCATCGCTCGATCGGCCATGTAGATTCATAAACCACGTCGTCGTAAATAATTTCAAAA
>CAZTLA010000277.1:0-2872 GCA_964614365.1 uncultured Syntrophales bacterium
CCGAACCATGGGATTGCCTGTATCGGCGGCAATATCGATGAGGGGCATGAGGTCTGGCTCATTGACCTGGTGCGCAAACGGAACAACCTCTCCGCTTATCTGACGAAAACCTTGAAACGGCTCAATCCCGACCTGATCGGATTGTCCGCCATGACCTGGCAGTATCCCACCTGCCTGGCCTTGATTGCGCTTATTAAACGTATCCTTCCCCAGGTAAAGATCGCTATCGGAGGTTACCACGCGACGCTGATGTGCGGCGAAATGACTGCATCCGCAGAATCGAACAACGTGGATTTCATCATCCGGGGGGAAGGGGAGGAGGTCTTCCGCAGGCTGGTGAACGTCTTGGCTGGTAAGGACACTCTGGACGGCATACCATCCATCTCGTACAAGCGTGGCGGCTGCTGGGTTCACAACGGCCAGGGAGCACTGTGCGATTTATCCCATTTGAAACCGCCCATCCGCGATCGCCGACGCTTAACGGGCGGGTATCATTTCATGTACAGCAAAATCGAGGTCATGGAAACCTCCCGCGGGTGTACCCGGCATTGCAATTTTTGCAGCATCAATCACATGTACGGTCGTTCTTACCGGACGTATCCTATTGAACGCATTCTCGCCGATCTTGACGATATCTATTTCAACAAGAAAACGACGCTGGTCTTTATCACCGATGACAATATGGTTTTAAATCCGAAGTGGGTGATGAGCGTTTGCGACGCCATTATAGAAAGGAAATATCGAAACCTGCGGCTCACCGTGCAGGCCGACTGCATTTCCATGGCGCACAATGAGACGATGGTAAAAAAAATGGCCCAGGCGGGGTTCCGCGTCGTATTTCTGGGGATCGAAAATGTATCGAGTCATAATCTCCGGACCATGGAGAAGGCCGATATTGTCAAAGAGGCAAAGCAGGCCGTAGAGAACTGTCAGCGGTATGGCATCATGGTAATCGGCGGTCTGATCTTTGGATTACCCGATGATGATGAAGAGGCGATCAGGCGGAACTATCAATTTTTACTTGATCTGGAGGCGGATGCCTCGTACTGTCAGATGCTGACCCCCTATCCCAAGACCAAGCTCAGAGAGCATTTGCTCGCTGAAGGGCTGGTTACGAATCACGATCGTTACGAACACTACAACGGTTTCTGGGCCAACGTGAAAACGAGGCATCTGGGAGCGGATCAATTGCAATACGCCTTCTGGTATTACCGGCAGACCGTTTTCGGCTGGTGGAAACCGTCATCGTTCGCCAGGAGGCAGGGCAGGGTGTGGACGTCCCTCTGGGCCTATGTGGTCAAACCGGTCATGAAATACTTTGTAGACAGGCAGATCCGTAAGATCGGCTGGGGGGGACGATACCGGGAATATATCCATCGATTGGAAACGATGAATCGCTTTGAGGATTTAAGAAGCTTTATGGAGAAGAACAACCCTGAACGGGGGGGAAACCCCGGAACCGGCGGAGATATTTCATGATGCCAGCATCAGTCTCATCAACGGCAGCCCCCTCGGCAGACCCCTCATGCGTAAGGGAAAATATCCGCCTCCCCCTCGCGATCCCCGTTCATCCCTATCTCAAAGACCACCATTTTGACGGGAAAATCATTCTTCCCGCCGTTGAGATCCTTCAGTTGCTGGCCCGATCGCTGCAGTCGTATCGGCCCGATGCGCCTGTCAGGTGCATGCGTTCCGCCTCCTTCGATCGATTCCTCCCTCTCGAAGAGGATTCCCCTGTCATCGACGCCTTTCACGAACTGAAAGTCCATGAAAGTGGACGCCTCTCGTCCAAATTTGTCACAGAGGGCATAATCAGGGGCACCACAATACGCAGAACAAAAGTGCATGCATGTGTCGATTTCACGGATTCGAAGAGCCCTATCGCCGGACTTCCCCTGGATATGGCATCGGCCTTGGAAGGTATTTCCTATGGGATCTCATCCGGGAAATTATACAGCGACCTCGTAACATTCGGACCATCCTATCAGAACATCATCGGGACCATCTATCTCTCCGAAAGCGGCGCCGTGGCGCGCGTTCAGGCGGCAGAGCATCAGGCGGTTTCAGCGCCCCTCGGCTCTCCCTTTCCCTTCGATGGCGCTCTGCATGCCGCTTGCGCCTGGGGGCAGCGGTTCCACGGCATCGTGGCCTTTCCCGTCGGTTTCGCCGAACGCCTCATCGTCAATCCGACCGTGCCGGGGGAAGGATATTTCTGCAGGGTACTGCCCACGTCCGTAACAGGAGGATCCCTCATATTCGATATGGGGATTTATGACTTGGGGGGCGGCCTTCGCGAGGACATACGCGGGGTGGTTATGAGGGATGTCTCCGGCGGTCGCGTCAAACCTCCCGACTGGATTCTGGGCGGAAGAACAGATCCCCTTGCGGTCATCCGTGAGCACTGCGAAGCACTGTGCGTCATCGACGAGGATACGATTATGGATTTCGCGGCAGAAGCGCTCTCGATCGGAGAACGTGAACGTTTTGGTCATATGGGGCCGAGAAGGCAAAGAAGCTATCTGGGGGCGCGCCTTGCCCTGAAACATCTTTCACGGAAACTGGCCGGCGGGGATAGAGTGACGCCTGCCTCCGACATACATACGGTAATGGCGGACGGGATTCGCCCCTGTTGTCCGGTTGACGGGAACCGGGGTGCCGCAATCTGTTCCGTATCCCATGATCGTCGTTTTGCAATTGCCGTTGCGGACGATGAACAAATCGGGATTGACGTGGAAATGGCATCGGACAGGATTCTGAAAATACGACATTACTACATGGGACGGGACGAAATGACGTTAACAGAGGCGTTTCCTTTGGGAGTTATACCGGCCGCTATTCGGGTCTGGTCCATAAAGGAAGGGGTATCCAAGGC
>CAZTLA010000278.1:0-2847 GCA_964614365.1 uncultured Syntrophales bacterium
GCAATGCTACTATGATAAAAAACTATTGCAAGATATTTGTGCAACAGGCTCTTAATACAGGGATATCTTTATTAGCTACTTTTTGTATAATATTAAAGACTGTTACCATTTTAGAATATGAAGCACATAATAATTGACCAAGTGATGTTTTATCATAGGCTTTTTGTATTTCTGCTTCAGATACATCGTCTCCAACGTCTGAATCAAAGAGAATATCTTTATATTTGTTTGGGAGTTGCTCCCCTCGTCTTATGAGAGCAACAATCGTTTCGATCTCTATTTCGGTCAGCAACTTCACCATCTAAGCTCCACTCAATAATACCGAGAGATTTTTGCATAGAATCCGTGATGAAAACCATATGTTAGGGAATAAGGGAATATAGGAACAATTCCCGTATTAATTAATCTGGGAATTGCTTTACAACAAATTACATGTATTATTTCAAGACTTACCCCTATTACCCAGTTGCCACATATCCTCCAAATTGCCCAACGGGGCTGCAGTCGCTTGATGGACCGGCGCAGCGCGCAGCGTCCGCGCCATCACGGGCTTCGGCGAGAGTGGCCGCTTTTTGCCACGATCCGCTGCAAGCCATTGCTAGTCAGCAAGAATTTCCTCTACGACCTTCACAAAATCACCTATGTCGAGGAAGAAGTTCGGATATGCTCGACGCAAATTTTGTATAGGACCAGCTGAGACGAGGACAGGTTCTATCTTCTTGCCTTTGACAGCTTCTTTCTCCGCTCTTGAGTAGTCAGCCACTGCCTGTTCAAAGCTGTCCCGATCATAGGGCCGAATCTCAACACTCTTGGCCAGTGAATTGAGGATAATCAGATGATAGAAACTGCCCTTACCTTTGGCTTTCGAGATCGCATCTGCTGCTATTGAGAAGCCTTTCATTCTCTCCAATGCTCCAAGAACTGCTTCCGCGCCAGCAACAGCCTTAAAGATTTCACCACGTGATAGATGGGCGAACCTTGGAACCATGGGGCTTTTCTCCTTGGAAGCAAAAGCAGCGGAGGTCACAGCAAAGAAATCGAGCCATTCCTGATCACCCTGGCGTGACTTGAGGGCTTGACCAAGAAACGTTCCCATGGTTTCAACGGCAGTTGCCCAAATATGCTGGAGTCTCGTACGAATCTGAAGTTCAATTCTAAGTCCATCGTACTTTGAATTGCGAGAGTTCTTGTATTTGTACACTAAATGGAGACTTCGATATCCATCTTCGTTTCTTGGATGCGTCACGTAGTCGTATTCACCGATAAGCTCGTGAAGGAAATTGGTGTTCTTCCGGTAGCAGTCGGCCAGTTTGAAAACATCACTCACATTTCTTAGAACTGCTCGAACCCCAGCAATGTCTTGCATGGTTGTGAGTTTCATTGCTGGATAGCGCCTGAGCTTATCAATAATAGTTGGCATGCGTTTGAGGCGCTGTGCAGCGATCGGATGGTGGGAGAACCCCCTAAGATAGACTCGCAATGTAGCTTGGAAAGTATTAATAGGATATGCGTGACAAGCTCGCCAACTATCGGCAATCCCGATAGCCCACGATAGCTCTTTGGGGCCTGCATCGGGCTTGACGAGGATCTGTCCGGCTTTGTTGATTTGGTTTTTTGATTCCTTCGGTACTGGTGAGAATGCCATTGAGGTCACTCACTCTTTGAATCGCGTCTGGTACCAGAGAAAGGGGTTTATTTTTCCTTCCGCAATCACTGATAACCTTTCGTAATCTTGCATAATTGATTAAAGTTATCAAGCAAACATATCAGGAAGAAGCAGATCGTCTATGTCACCTCCTGCATGCTGCCTCTTATACTTGTGATAATGCTCCTTAGCTCTTTCCGGTCCAGTTCCTTCCTCACGACAATGTCTATCGTTTCCTTCAGGTAGGGCTTCTTGATATAGGCACCGGCGGCATGGTTGCACTGAACGATATAAAAATAGCGGAACTCTAACTCTGAATGTGGTACATCTTCCGGGGGCAGGTCGCGGTTTTTTCACCCTCACCCTACCCCTCTTCCGTCAGAGACTGTGTCATAATGTTATTGCGAGGGAGTGTAACGACCGAAGCAATCTCGCAACGCATTGAAAACAGAAAGATTGCCGCGCTCCCTCCGGTCGCTCGCAATGACAATAAAAGGATTGCGACACAGTCTCTCAAGGGAGCGGGAACAGAGGGTTCTTCCATGAATAAAGCTGTTGCGAAACACCAGGGTCAGGTGTTCGCAATGACGAATTATTTTTGGCGTTCACTATAGTTTTGTTCAGACGGAGAAAAAGGTGACGGTATGAAATTAAGGAACCCGGAGTCTGTCAATACGGACGTGCTGGTCATTGGGGGTGGCGGCGCGGGACTGAGGGCCGCAATTGAAGCCCGGAAGAGCGGCCGCGGTGTGCTGCTGGTATCCAAGTCCCGGGCAGGCTACGGCAACAACACGGCCATTTCCATGGCCATGTTTGCCGCTTCCGGCAGTGACCGGGAGCCGCGGGACAATCCGCTGGTACACCTCAACGATACCGTGGTCGCCGGGTGCTATTTGAATAACCAGGAACTGGCAGACGTTATGGCCCGGGGGGCCTGGCAGCAGGTCAACGACCTCAAAGACATGGGGGTCGAGTTCAAGAAGAGCGCCGATACGCACCTGTGGATCATGGCGGTTCCCGGTCACCGCTATCCGCGCCACATCAGTGCCAACCGGACCCTGGGGGTGGATCTCTCCGCACCCATGCGGACCTACGCTGACAGGATCGGCGTTCGCTTTATGGACAGCGTCGAGGTGACCGGTCTGCTGTGCGATCAAGGAGAGGCCCTTGGAGCCCTGTGTCTTGACGTGAGGGGAAACGTC
>CAZTLA010000279.1:0-2821 GCA_964614365.1 uncultured Syntrophales bacterium
ACCATGCTTTCCACAACATTGTTCATCATGCAGCCGCCCATCTGCGGATGGGGGTGCGAAACAACAACGCCCCTGCCCGCATGGTCTTCATGCCCTTCACCCCTGCCACGGACCGCTGCAGCATAGAGACCCTCCAACTGCAGCTCGCCTGCTTGAAAAAAAACCCGTTCCTCCTTCATGCTATCCCCTTTATGAAAAGTTTGACCACACGGGCATGTATGCCGCCTTCAGGTGGCATGCCGCAAAATGTCCCTCTGCCCGCTCTTCGAGCGGCGGCACAATCGTATCGCAGATATCCATCCGGAACGGACAGCGGGTATGAAATGAGCAGCCCACGGGAGAATCGAAGGGACCGGGTATATCGCCCCGGAGGATTATCCGTTTCTTCCCGGTCCCCGGGGTACGGGCCGGGACTGCGGAAAGAAGGGCCATCGTATACGGGTGAAGGGGGTGTTTATACAGCTCAGGGTTTGACGCAAGCTCGACGATCTTGCCGAGATACATAACGGCGATCCGGTCGCTGATGAATTTTACCACGCTCAAATCATGGGTGATAAGGAGGTACGTGAGTCCGAAGTCCTTTTGCAGGCGCTTCAGCAGGTTCAGCACCTGGGCTTGGATGGACACATCGAGGGCGGACACCGGCTCGTCGGCAACGATCAATTTCGGCTTGAGGGCAATCGCACGGGCAATCCCGATGCGCTGCCGCTGCCCGCCGCTGAATTCATGGGGATACCGCTCCAGGTGCTCCCGGTTCAACCCGACGACCTCCAGAAGCCCGGCAACGTTCTCTTCCCGTTCCTTGTTCCCATCCCGTTCGTGGATCAGGAGAGGCTCTCCCACGATGCTTCGGACCGTCTTCCGGGGATTCAGCGACGCGTAAGGATCCTGGAAAATCAACTGAACCTTACTGCGGTACTCTTTCAAAGCTCTGCCCGCATATCGCGATACATCCTTACCCTCGAAAAAAATGCCGCCCCCGGTGGGTTCAGCGAGCTTCAGAATCAAGCGGCCCAGGGTGGATTTTCCGCACCCGCTCTCTCCCACCAGACCTACTGTTTCTCCCCGCACAATCGTGAGATCGACGCCGTCCACAGCCCTGACAATCCCGTGCAAACCGGACAGGAATCCGGACCGGGCGGGAAAATGTTTCTTGAGACCTCTGATTTCGAGTAACGGTGAATCCATCGTTCCACACAAAAGATACATTTTGTGCTCAATATTTCCAGCACCTTACCCTATGGCCGCATGATCTTTCCTTCAGCACCGGCTCATTGACGAGGCAGGTTTCCATAACCCCGGTGCACCGGTCGTGGAACGGACACCCCGCAGGAAGAGCGTTCAGGGCAGGTACGGCGCCCGGTATCGCTTCGAGGCAATCATCGCGACCGTAATCCCTCTCAACGCTGGGTATGGAATTCATCAACCCCGTCGTATAGGGATGAAGCGGCGATGAATAAATATCGGCAACAGGAGCGTATTCCACGATCCTGCCCGCATACATGACCGCGACAAACTGGGCGGCCTCTGCTATTACTCCCAGATCGTGGGTAATGATGATAACCGATATGCCCGTCTC
This sequence comes from uncultured Syntrophales bacterium, assembly GCA_964614365.1. Taxonomy (GTDB): domain Bacteria; phylum Desulfobacterota; class Syntrophia; order Syntrophales; family JACQWR01; genus JACQWR01. Next base: position 1,580 of record CAZTLA010000279.1, read on the forward strand.
TTTCTTGAGGGCAGTGAGCAATTCCATGATCTGGGCCTGGATGGTCACGTCGAGGGCGGTGGATGGTTCATCGGCCAGCATGAGGCGAGGATTGCAGGAAAGGGCCATGGCAATCATGACCCTCTGGCGCATTCCGCCACTCATCTGGTGTGGGTAATCCCGGATTCGTTTTTCAAAGGACGGCAGTCCCACCCGTTTCAGCATTTCGACGGCCACGTCGCGGGCGTCTTTCTTCGAAAGGCGTTGATGCAGCGTGATCGCCTCGGCGATCTGATCCCCCACCCGGAGGACGGGGTTAAGCGACGTCATGGGTTCCTGAAAGATCATAGAGATGTCCCTGCCTCGGAGCGAACGCATCTCGTCGTCGGAGAGGCGGAGCAGGTCCACGCCGTCGAACATAATCTCGCCGGAGACGATCCTGCCCGGCGGGGCGGCAACTAACCGCATAATGGAGAGGGCCAGCACGGTTTTCCCGCAACCGGACTCTCCCACAATCCCCAGCGTATCTCCCTGATTCAGGGTAACATCGAGGCCGTCGACTGCCTTTACAATGCCCCTTTTCGTGTAAAAATGGGTGCGGAGGTTTTTTACTTCCAGGATCGGCATTACCCTATCTCTTCCGGGGCGGTTAGCACCGGCAAAAAACGGAACGCAGGAACAACAATGGCCACTCCCCGTCCCTATGATTTCCCGGATTTCCAGTCTCTTAAGAGTTGCACGAGCAGGCGTACGCCCACGCCGGAGGCGCCCTTGGGAATGTAGGGGAGATCTTTTTCCCGCCAGGAAGGTCCTGCGATATCCAGGTGAACCCAGGGATAATCGCCGGTAAACTTGCTCAGGAAGGCGGCTGCGGTAATCGCGCCTCCGCTCCGGCCTGCGGCATTTTTAAAGTCCGCCACGTCGCTCCTGATCATTTCATGGTAATCTTCCCAGAGGGGCAGTTCCCATACGCGTTCGCCGGTCGCATCGGCGGCAGCCTTCACCCGTTCTTTGAGTTTGTCGTCGGTGCCCATCATCCCGATAACGTGGTCTCCCAGTGCGACCACGCAAGCGCCCGTCAGCGTGGCTACATCGATAATCGCCGCCGGCTTGTACCGGTCCGCATAGGTCAGTGCATCCGCAAGAATTATGCGTCCTTCGGCATCGGTATTCAGCACTTCAATGGTCTTACCGGAAAGGGATTTTAGTATATCACCGGGCTTGTATGCCCTTCCCCCGGGCAGATTTTCCGTGGCCGGGATC
>CAZTLA010000280.1:0-2809 GCA_964614365.1 uncultured Syntrophales bacterium
AGTGCATTGACGCCTGCCCGCGCGGCACTTTGCGCTGGAACACGCACGGCGCGCCCCAGCTCATCGTTCCCGTATTCGACGAGTCGTTGTTGAAAGAAAGCGAGATGGCTCTATGACCCGCTATCTGATTATTGGCAACGGCGCCGCCGGGGCCACCGCCGCCGAGGAAATTCGCGCCCGCGACCCCGAGGGCAAGATCGCCATCCTCAGCGCCGAACCGCATCTCATGTACTCGCGCCCCGGCCTAGCTTACGTGATTATCAACGAGATTCCCGACAAACAGGTGATCGCCCGACAGCCGGAGTGGTACGCCCGCCATCAAATCAAAGTGGTGCACGGAACCGCCGTCAAAGTGGACACGGCCGTGCGCCAGGTGTTGTTAGCCAATGGCAAACGAGCGCCTTACGACAAACTGCTCATCGCCACCGGAGCGCGGGCGGTTCCACTGCCTTACCCCGGCGCAGACCTCGAAGGCGTCGTCTTCCTCGACACCCTCGACGGCACGAAAGAACTGCTCCGCAAAGCGAAATCGGCCAAACGGGCGGTGATCATCGGCGGCGGCATCACCGCCCTGGAAATGACCGAGGGCTTCGCCCATCATCGCCTCGACACTCACTACTTCGTGCGCAAGTCCACCCTGTGGTCGAGCGTGTTCAACGACGCCGAATCCAAAGTGCTTGAAGAGCGCATGATCGAGCACGGCGTCAAGATTCACTACAACACCGAAGTTGCCGAAGTGCTCGGCGACAAACACAAGCGGGTAGTCGGGGTGCGGCTTACCAACGGCAAAGTCTTTCCCTGCGATCTGGTGGGCGCGGGCATCGGCGTCAAGCCGCAACTCGACCTGGTGCGCAACACGCCGATCAAAGTGGATAAGGCCATCCTGGTCAACGAGTTTCTCCAAACCAGCGAACCGGACATCTACGCCGCTGGCGACTGCGCCCAGATGTGGGATCGCTGGACGCAGAAGCACACGATGGACGTGCTGTGGCCGACTGCAATTGCGGGTGGGCGTTTGGCCGGGGCCAACATGACCGGCGCCCGCTTGCCCTACTTGAAAGGCACGCCCTTCAACGCCTGTTTGCTCTTCGGTTTGCACGTCACCGCCATCGGCCAGCTTGGCGGCTCCCGCGACGAGACCGAGCCGGAAGTCTTTCAACACATGTCGCGCGGCTCGTCCGAAATTTGGACTACGCGCCCGCGAGCGTATGCCAGCGCCTGGTCGCAAAACGGCCCGAACACGATCCGGCTGGCCCTGAGCGGCGACCGGCTGGTGGGGGCGCTCATCGTCGGCGAGCAAACCCTGGCCGACCCCTTGCGCGAGATCATCGAGCGGCAGGTCAATATTCGCTCACTGCGCCCCCATTTGCAGGCCGGCGGCCCGGCGATGGCGAAGGCGATTAAACAATTCTGGGCGCGGCTGCAGGCGTCCGCCCAAACGGGTCAACTTTTATTTCAGGCGTCTTAGTCGCCAAAGAAGCCGGCCTGGAGGCTTTGTAATCTGATGAGAAAAAAACTTGCCCAGCGCGTGCTGATTGTTGGAAGCGGCTCATTGTTCGACGAAGGGCTTCGGCACCTGCTGTTGCGCGAGCAGGCCCAGCTTGAAGTTTCAAGCGTCATTTACGTGAATGACGCCGATTTTCTGCAACATGTTTTATACCAGTTGCCTACGGTGATTGTGCTGTTTGAAGGGGGGCCGCTGAGTGTGAGCCGGGTGTTTGAGTTGATTCGCGATGTTCCGGGTATGGCGACTCCGCGGGTGATCACCGTTCTGGCTGAAATCAGCGCGGTGGAAGTCCATGAGCAACAACAGGTTACGACCATTGCGACAACCCGCGGCGGTGATTTTATTGATCTCATCGAGCAAAACGAGCCGGACGAGAGCAACGCGCACTAAGCCTCAGAAGCAAGAGAGAGAGCAAGAGAGAGAGAAGAAGGGAATTTATGCTACGCCAGAAATTAGCGTTTGTCCTCACAATACTGATCACACTCACCCTCGTCGTCGGCAGTGGGTTTTCTTCGATGGCGATTTTCGCCCCGTTCTACGCGGGCGACCCGCTCTTCCCGCTCCAGCGCTGGGCTGAGGAGTTGGGCCTGTCGCTCGTTATCGACGCGACCGATCTGGCAACACGCCGGTTGGACCTGGCTGAGTTGCGCCTGATGGATTTGGAAGCGCGGATTGGCGGTGAGCACGAACTTCTGGCTTTGACTTATCTGGACGGGGCGCTGAATGATGCCGTCGTGGCGGTGGACGCCGCCCCGCCCGAGTCGCAGAGTCAACTGCGGGTGCGGCTCGCCATCCTGACGGCCAATATACAATCGGCGTTAGAACGCCTGGCCGTCGTGCCGACAACTCAACCTGATGTTTACGACAAGGCGCTCGCCAAAGCGGGGACGCTTCTGGCAATCCTCAGCGGCAAATCGGCAGATCAAACCGTGTCCAGCATCGCCGCCATCAATATCTTGCCGGCGGCAAGCGACGGTAACGAGATCGCCATCGCCGCCAAGCCGGTTGGAGTTTCACCGCACGGCGTGCCTTTCCCGCCCAATGCCACCCCCGGCTCGCACGCGCTCTTCCCGCTCACCGGCAAACATGCGGTGATTGCCTGCGGTGATTGCCACATCAACAACGTTTACCTAGGCACGCCCCGCGAGTGCGAGGCCTGCCATGCCGGGGTTAAGCCGGCCAACCACTTCCCCGGCTCTTGCGATAATTGCCACAGCACCTCGGCCTGGAAACCGGCGACGTTCGATCACACCGGCCTCACCGACTGCATTTCCTGCCACACCAAGAATAAACCGGCCAACC
>CAZTLA010000281.1:0-2806 GCA_964614365.1 uncultured Syntrophales bacterium
TGCAAATCGAAAGAGCAGGAGCCGGAAACTCTCGGCCTAAACGGATCGGACGTGATGTTGAGCAGATCTCTGAAGGCCCGAACGGTATGAGTGGACAACCGGGATGGATATCTCATGAACAGTAGGCCGGCGATACAATTGGGGTTGCCCTTGCAAATCAAGGGCGAACTGTTTTGTGGCGAACCCATAGACGGAAGTCCGTCCGATGATGAACAGTTAATGGAGCGGGTTGTTGAGAGAGACAACCTGATTCAGGCACTCAAACAAGTGAGAAGGAATGGCGGGAGCCCTGGGCCGGATGGTATGACGGTAGGGGAACTTACGCCATATCTCAAGGAACATTGGCCGAGCCTGAGGAAGGCACTTTTGGAAGGCGCATATCTACCCCAGCCAGTGAGACGGGTTGTAATCCCGAAGCCTGGGGGAGGGAAGCGCAAGCTGGGGATTCCCACGGTAGAGGATCGTTTTGTTCAACAGGCGGTACGCAGATGATAGTAATGTCTACGTCCGCAGTAGGCGGGCCGGATATCGGGTACTGAGGAATGTCAGCGAATTTCTTTCAGAGCGCCTTAAACTTAAGGTGAACGAAGCCAAGAGTGCAGTGGCACGGCCTTGGCAGAGGAAGTTTCTGGGATTCAGCTTCAGTTTCAAAGACTTTCGCCGTCGCATCAGTCCAGCGGCTGTTAAACGGTTTAAGGACAGGATCAGGGAGATCACTTGCCGCACACGCGGGCGAAACATGGAGCGCATTGCTGCCGAAGTGGGTGAGTATTTGCGGGGGTGGAAAGCGTACTTTGGTTTTGCTGAAGTACTTTCCCCCCTAGAGGAGCTGGACTCATGGATACGGCGGCGACTTCGATGTTATTTGTGGAAGCAATGGGGCAGACGGGGATACCGTGAGTTGCGCAGGCGTGGCGTTAGCCGTGATCTGGCGTGGAATACGGCAAAATCCGCGCATGGCCCCTGGCGTCTAAGTCGAAGTCCGGGTTTAGCCTTTGCTCTCCCGGCGCGCTACTTTGTTTCATTGGGGGTGCCTATACTGTACATCAAAGTATTATCTCGACCGAACCGCCGCGGTACGTGACCCGTATGCCCGGTGGTGTGGGAGGAGAGGGGCCGCGAGGCTCCTCCCTATCCCGATTAGGCAACAACGGAACCGACATGCAGCAGGTGACCATTCAAATTCTGACACGCACCCCGCCGTGGGTGTGGCTGCTGCTGTGCCTATTGCTCGTTTATGGCTTTGCGCAAACGGGCGATCGAGTCGTCTCCTACCGACGAGCCATGATCCTGCCCGTGGTCATGGTGGGACTGTCGCTTGCTGGAATTGCGGGGAACTTTGGTGTTGACCTGGCTGTTGCGCTGGCGTGGACTGCGGGAGTGATCTGCGCGTTTATCTTGAATAGATGGTTGGAATGGCCCTGGGGTGTTCAGTATGCACAGACTGAGCAATCCTATTCCCTTACGGGAAGTTGGTTACCACTCGCCCTGATTATGTGCATTTTCAGTTTGCGCTATTTCGTTGGCGTTTCCTTGGCTATGAAGCTGGGATTTACGCGCAATGTGCTCTTTGCGCCCACTATAGCGTCGAGCTACGGGCTATTGGGTGGGATATTCCTGGCTGGGGGCATTCGCCTGTGGCGACTGGCACATCCGCGGAGATAAGCTGTTGCCTAACCACCGCCCCGCGGATCAAGAATCCGCGGGGCGTTAGACAGAAAGGAGAAAGTATATGGCAGCAGAACTAAGCATCGCAGCCGAGAAGTTAGTTGTCGTTGCCGGCTTTATTGAAGCAAAGAAAATATATACCGAACCTGCTCTGGCACGGTAAAGGTGAGCAGGAAGTGGTTGCCCGGGAGTCGTCGGTTAAGCTGTGCTTCCAACCACTGGCGGCTTTTGTGATACTGGCATTGCGGACAGTGGCGGTTGCCGCCTGTCTGCGTGCGGCACGCACAGGCAGGCAGGAGCGGTCGATATGATGTTTTTTGCCGCAGCGGTCGCATTGATAGACGGCAACGCCGTACTGCCCGGAACGGCAGTTTATGATGGCATCGACGGTCTTTTTGTGCTGGATAGGCATATCAGGATATCGGGCAAGATATTCAGGGCCGAAGGTGCGGAATATCTCGGTAATGGCGCCCATGATCACACCTCCGGCATGACGGAGTTGATGATCTGATAAGCATCCTCCATTCCCTTATTGGTGAGATGCAGGTAGATCGTGGTGGTTTCGATGTTGGGATGACCGAGATTTTTTTGGATGATGCGGAGGTTGACACCGGCTTCCAGCAGGTGAGTAGCGTATGAGTGGCGCAAGGTGTGGACGGAGACGCCTTTCTTTTTAATGCCGGTGGCGTATTTTGCTTTCCTGAGGGTGCCTTGTACGCCTTCGATGGACATGGGAATTGTGGAAGTCGGTCCATCTTGTCCGCCTCTGCCGACGGCTGGGAAAATGAGCCTGGAGTTTCGGTGGGTGCGCCAATACCGGCGCAACAGGTCATAGGTTGACTCCGGTAGGGGGACATAGCGGTCCTTGGCTCCCTTGCCACGGTGGACATGGATCATTTTCCTTGGTCCGTCGATATCGGAAACTTCCAGGTACAGACCTTCCTGGAGGCGCAGGCCACAGGAGTAGACGGTCGCCAGGTAGGCATAGTTGTGGAAGGGGCGCACTAATGAGAAAACCTTTCTGACTTCGTCTCTAGAGAGTACTGCCGGCAGCCGCCTTTCCCGTCTTGCCTGAGCGATGGTAAGCAGGTGCCAGTCTCGCTTGAGGACGTGTTTGAAGAAGAACTTGACGCCGGAA
>CAZTLA010000282.1:0-2795 GCA_964614365.1 uncultured Syntrophales bacterium
CAGGTATAGAGCATGAACTGGTGGAAAACCGTATCATGGCTGACGGCGTAATCGATGATCGCATCCACGTTATCCGGCGTGTGTTCTTCAAGCCCGATGATCGAGGAACCGAGGACACGGATCCCGTGCGATTGCATCATTGCCACCAGCGTCTTCGTGTCCACACCCTTGAGCTTATCGTAGGCGCTCTCCTCCCCTTCGAGACCCATCCAGACCCAACCGATACCCAGTCTCACCAGTTGATCGACGGTGTAGGACTGCAGAACACGTGCGGAACTGAAAACATAGATGGCCCAGCTTTTGTTGTGCGCTTCCATCAGTTCCAGAAGCCGGAGGGCCCGTTTTTTATGCAGGAGGAAATTTTCGTCGAGGGCAAAGAAGGATTGCACTTTAAGCTTCTTTTCAATTTCGCACATGACCTCGAACAGCTCGTCGCCTGTTTCATAGAAATTGATGAAATGCCCCTTGCCGCCGAAAAGAGCGGACGTAGAGCAGAAGTTGCAACCCATGGGGCAGCCGACGGAGGGAATCAGGATCGCCGCCGTGCCGCCGGGCCGGCTGCCGAGATTGATGCCCATAATCCTGCCGCCGAATCCCGATGTGGCCATGGGGTGCTTGAAGGGCGCCTTATCATCCTGCCCGAGGTATCTCTGAAACCACCGAATACCCTCGCCCCGCACGATATGGTCGGCATCGATCATCTCAGCAAGACCTTCTTTATTCGTGATGTGCCCACCGATAACGATTGTGGCGTGGGGCTGATGCCGCCGGATCAGGTCGCACATCTTCCGGACCTTGCCCACGTTCGGCAGAATCCCGCTGATCCCGATGACGTCATAATCATGGCCGCTGATTTCCTCAATGAACCGGTCCAGTGTGGGAAAATCCAAGACCGTGCAAGGGGCATCGAGATTGGCCTGAACCATTATCAGACCGAAGGAACGATGAAACATACGCAGGGAAAAAGCCCCCTGAACGCGGGTTACCTGATTCTGGTACAGTTCCATGGGGTTTATTGTTCGGCTCCCGTATTCATCGTCTTGGGCGTAGGGCCCGAAGACGCTGGCCAAGAGGACGCGTGCCCGCGTCCCGAGCGGATGAACCGGATGGTTGTCGTGTGAATATGATGGGGAATGGTCAAGCATGTTTCTCTCCTCCCGAGAAGGGATGTGTAGTCTGTACGGGAGAAGTGTAATGGGGATGAAAGCAGAATGGAAGAGCTAAGTTGCTGTTTTACAATACTTTTACAATAGGGAAGAGCCGTTGCAATAGGACGGTTTACAGGAACCGGGTTACTTTATTGCTTTTCTTTATTAGATTATTCTTCACCAAGAGATTCTATGTCTGCTAAATCTTTTTTCCGACCAACTGCCCGTTTATTGGCTATGTATTGGTCTCTGCCCAGGAAGTAGACAGGAACATCGCCATACAGACTTTCTCTCTTTCCCTTATCTGCTTCTTCCCAATCAACTCCTGTGATTGAAGTGATGATGTCAATACGGACAGGAGGAACACCAAGCTGGACCACAGAATCAGGATTCTTAAAGTCCTCAATTGTCAGGCTCTGAGAGCCAAAACCAAAATCCCCCAAGGCAGATAAGATTTTCTTTGCGTTCTCAGGGGAAGGATGAACAAAGATATCAATATCACCGGTAAATCTTGGCGCTCCGTGATATGCGAGGGCGTAAGCCCCAACAATTATGTATTCCACCTTACGCCCGTTGAATAACTCGAGCAACTCTTTGAAGTCTTTCTGTACTTCCATAATATTGCTTTCTCAGATAATCGACGGTTGCAACGCGTTCTTCTGCGGGACGACTCAACCAGAATGTAAGATCATCTTTCGCTGATTGGAGATCATGAAGTTTGCTTTTACGGACCACTTTTTTAATCATAGCATAGACTTATCATGAATCCATAAGGATTGATAGAACTCTTTAGCCGAACGCGCAGCAGCAGGCACAGAGCAAATGCAACGGCACCAGCATACTTTTAGAAGCCAACTTCATTCCGAGCAAACGAACATTCTTGCTCGTTCGCTCGTATCTATGCATAGACTTGACATCTCTTCTTTATGCCATTCTCTACTGGCACTTCATACCTCCCTGTATCCATGCCTTGACCTGGTCCTTCCATTTCGCCATGCCTTCTTTTACCAAAGATCTCTCTTTCTCGCCGCCGGGCAGCATCCCGCTATTTGCGGTGGCGCCTTCGATACCCCACAGTACGCGAGGGTCTTCAAACAGATGAAGCTCCATCTGTCTTGCTACCAACCCTTTGCTTTTGAACTTAGCATGGAGCGCTGTTTTTGCGGCCTCGCAAGTTTGTTGTGGATCCATCCCCGAAGTGTAAAGACCCGGCTGAGCGAACCACTCATCTGCGTACTTAAACCCGGTAACTTCCGACGTATGACAATACATACACATGTCTGGAGTGCGTCCCTCATGGCTCTTGAAAGCAATCCCGCCCCGCTCCTTTTCGAAGAAGTCATGGCAGGCTGTACAAGCCCTGGTTTGGAATTTAGCATACAAGTGTGTACTGAAATTGCTGTCGTCGGCCAAGGCCGAGATACTCCAGGTTAATACTATTACCACAAATAGTGTGATCTTCATTTTGTCCTCCTTTTGGCGGAGCAATAGATAAACGTTCTCAACAGGCTGCTGAAAAATACCCATCTGCTGCGTTTCCCTCATCCTTCGCCATTCAACGTACCAGAAAGTACGTCTCATGACTCAGGATTTGGTAGTGTAAAATATTTTGTGTGAAATTCATAATGGCAAAAAAGGTAGAAAAAA
>CAZTLA010000283.1:0-2781 GCA_964614365.1 uncultured Syntrophales bacterium
TCGGCCTCACCATCGCCAGAGGCGTCATCAAAGGCCACGGCGGCCAAATCTGGGTAGAAAGCGACGGGTTCGACCGGGAGAAATGCCCCGGCAGTCAATTCCATATCATCCTGCCGCTTGTGCCGATGCCGGCCAATAACCAGAAATCTACTGCTCCGGCCTGAAGTTTGAGGTAAATTAGAGCCTATGGCCGTCATCATCGTCATTGCGCTTGTTTATTTTGGGCTGTGCCTCTACGTTATTTTCCGCCGCGAGCGGCCCTCTCGGGCCGAGCAATTGCTGATCGCCTACAGTGCAAGCTCAGCCCTGCTCCAGGTTGCCCTGGCCCTTGACAGCACCGGAAACAAAATCCTCAACCTTGCCCCCGGCATCTGGCTGGCCCTCGTCAGCCTGAGCGGCCTGTGCCTCCTGGGCGCGCTCACCTTTACTTATCTCAAACTGAAGTGGGGGCCGTTGTGGCTGGTGGCGATCCTGCCGCTGGGCGGCGCCCTTCTTGCCGCCGACAGCTTCGAACTGGCTCGCGGCCTGAGTGAACTGACGTGGCGTGAGGCTCTCAGCCAATCATTCAGCCTGTCAACCTGGGCCGCCACTGTCGCCTGGGGCCTGATCGGCTTTGGCCTGCTGGCAATCACCTTCCGTTTGCTGTCGCAGGCCCGCCTGCCCTTGCACGCCAACCGCATCCTGTGGTGGCTGTTGGTATTGCCCCTCATCATTATTGGAGAAGGCTTCGCCATCTGGGGCGTTGGCGCCCTGGCAATCGCCGGCCAAATAGTCCGCCTGCTGGGCACAGCCGGGGTGGCCTACGGCGTGCTCACTGCCGACCTGCTGGACGTTCGCGGGGTCATGCGTTCAGGCGTAGGCAACAGCCTCTTCATCGCCGTCACTGCCGTGATCACTCTGGTAGGCATTGGCCTGGCAAAATATCTCGATAACGTGCTCGACGGAAGCCAGTGGCAAATTGCCGTGGCCGTAATTGCCGTGGCGCTGGCCCTCTTCTATCAGGCCATCCGAGCCATGCTCGGCCAAGTTGTCGAAGAAACCGTGCTCAAAGCCGGCTACAACACGGCCCAGACCTCGGCCAGCTACAGCAAACGTATCGCCGAAATTTTGGACCTGGGCGAACTGGCCGCCGCCGCCAACGACGTGCTCACCCGATCCATCGAAGTCACAAAATCATCCCTGATCGTCCTCAGCCACCAGCAAAAACACGGCATCGTCCACACCCGCGCCTTCAACGGCAACCACGAAACGCCGCCGGTTGAAGATTTCCAGTTTCAGGCGGGAAGCATCTTTATCAATACCCTGGCCGACGACCCCAAGCCGCTTCTCCAATTCACCATTGACGTCAGCCCGCAATTCAAGCCACTCGCCGCCGCCGAGCGCAATTGGCTCCGCCAGTTGGAGATGGACGCCTACGTCCCGATCCTGCTCGAGGGCGGCGTGCTCGGCGGCATTCTGGCCGTTGGCTCGCGCAAAACCGGCGACCCTTACCGCGCCCGCGAATTGGAACTGCTGTCGGCTATCGCCGACCAGACCTCGGTGGCTCTCAAGAACGCCCGGCTCGTCAGCGACCTGCGAAAGCTAAACGAAGATATGCAAGTGCTCAACAAAAGCCTGGCCGCTACCAACGAGCGCCTGAAAGAGTACGACAAAGTCAAAACCGACTTCATTACCATCGCCTCGCACGAACTGCGCACCCCCCTGACCCAGATTGGCGGCTTCAGCGAACTGCTCACCATGATGAGCCAGAGCGAGACGATCCCCGGCCCGGACGTGGCCGACATCTCCGACAGCATCACCAAAGCCTGCGAACGCCTCAGCGAAGTCGTCGGCCAGATGCTCGAAGTCTCCGAAATTGATATTGAAATGGTGCAGTTGAAAATCGCGCAGACTCACATGAACACCATTCTGCGGCTGGCGGTCGAGCCGTTCACTGCGGCCATCCGCGAGCGCGGCCTGGTGCTCAGCGTGCAGGGCGTCCGCAACCTGCCGCCCCTGCAAGCCGACGAGCAAAGGCTGGCCCAGGCCTTTGGTCAAATCATCAGCAACGCCATCAAATACACGCCCGACGGCCGGCGCATCGAAGTCCAGGGCCGCTACCTGTCGCGCGACAACAGCCGGCCTGAGGTGATTGAAATCGTGGTGGCCGACACCGGCATTGGCATCAGCGCCAAGTACCTCGAGATGATCTTCGAAAAATTCTTCCGCATCGGCGGCACCGGCCTGCACTCCACCGGCACCACCAAGTTCATGGGCGCCGGCCCCGGCCTGGGCCTGCCCGTCGCCAAAGGCATCATCGAAGCCCACGGCGGCCGCATCTGGGCCGAAAGCCCCGGCTACGACAAAGACAAGTATCCCGGCACCAAAATTTACGTCGTCCTGCCGCTCAAACCATCGCCCTTCACCGGCAAGAACGCGCCCTCCCTCTTCGGCGAAGTTCTGAACGACGGCATTACTTCGTAACTCACCTTTTAGGTGACTGTCACTGGCTCCGAGCGCTTAATACCTCGCGGCCCTGCAGCCAGTGACAGTCACCTTTGCGTAAGGTCTATTCTGCAATCACTCTGACCACGCCCACCACAAACCGGTCGCCCGCCAGATTGCCCTCGGCGTCGAACGCCGGAACTCTCACCACCGATCTCAGGCCATACAACCCGATCTCAATCACGTAATCGCCCGGCGGCGCATCGGACGGAATCGCCAGCCGGTACGGATCGACCGTCGTCTGCCCCGGCAACCACTTGGGGAACCACAGCATCGTGGGCCACGCGCCGCCCAGCG
>CAZTLA010000284.1:0-2777 GCA_964614365.1 uncultured Syntrophales bacterium
GCTATCCTTTCCATATCTCCCACCTAAGTTTTCATGTAACTTTTGACATTACCGAAAATTCATGCGTTATTCACCTTTACCAGCCGTGAATGCAGTATCTCGATGACATCGGCGAAATCCCATCCGGCCTCGTCGGCATCCGAATAGGCCGCGCGCAGGTCCAGGTCGCCGATGATCTTGAGCATGCGCTTGCCGGCCGGCGCCATGACGGGATCGAGTCCCGCCGCCCGCATGGTCTCGCTCAGTTCTTCCATTTCCTCGCTCCGCCTGCCCGCGCGGAAGGGCACCCGGGGTAGATTGGATTCCATGAATGCGACGATCTCCGGATGACTCTTGCGGTACCTGGCGACTATCTGATCCATGATGCCCAGGGAATGGGCGGCAAGAAGCAGTTCGGCGGACAGAGCGCTGAGTCCCTTTGTGAGGCCCGCATAGATCATCTTGAAGGCCGAAGCCTGCCCCACCCGGTCTCCCAGCGCCTCCACCCTGAGCCCGAAATCATTCAGGATCATGAATTCGGGAGCATGGGGTCCGGAAACATACAAGGTCGCCCCCTTTTTCAACTTTGAAGAGGCGCCGATGATGCATCCATCGACGTACCTGCCGCCGGAAGCCGAGACGACCTCTCCCACGGCAATTGACGTCATGGGCGATATGGCATTGAGGTCCGCATACAGCACGGACTTCCCGGTTTTCTTTAGAGCCGCAGACAGCGCGGATCCAACGGCAGGCGCCGCAGAAGGAACCACCACGGAAATGACCAGATCGGAAGCTTGAATCAGTTCCTCCATCGTCGGCAGGTCGGAGACGCCGCTATTTGCCACACGCTCGCGCGTGCGGTCGCTCCTGCCCTCAAGGCACGTAAAGACCGTGAGCCCGCGATCAAGAAGCACGGCGGCAATCGAGCGCCCCATTTCCCCCATACTGATAATCGCCACGGCAGCGGGCTTCATAACACCTCCCGGTTGCTCAAAAGACGGCACGCATGCCGGTAAATGGGAATGTAATCTTATGGGGCGGCGGTCTTCGGCAGTCCGGCAAGAAAAATCTCGACAATGGCGGGGTCGAGATAATTGCCCGTCACCTCATCCATGATCTCCAACGTCTTCTCCGTGGAACATGCCTCGCGGTAAGGTCTTTCCGTCGACAAGGCATCGAACACATCGGCTACCGCGACGATCCGCGCCTCATAGGGAATTTCCGTTCCCTGGAGGCTGGCGGTATAACCGCTGCCGTCAAAGCGTTCATGGTGGTAAAGAACGATGTTTTGCACCACCATGGAAAGATTCGCTTTCCGCGCCACATCGGCGCCCCAGATGGGGTGCTTTTTCACTATGGTGAATTCCTCCACGGTAAGCGACCGGTTGGCATTCAGAATCGCTTCCGGCACGCCGATTTTTCCGCAATCATGGAGCCAGCTGCCGTACTTTATCTCTCTCTTCATTTCGTCCGGCATGCCCAATTGGCCGGCAATTCGCAGCGCGTGGGTGGCGACCCGATCACAGTGTCCCCTGGTGCGGGGGTCCTTCAGTTCGATGGTCTGGGCCAGAGAATGGAGAACAAATTCATCCTCCTTTTTCATGGACTGCAATAACCGGAAACGGCGAAGCCCGTCGTTCACCGCCTTGATTATTTCCTCATTCTTCCAGGGCTTGGTGATAAAGCGGAATACTTCACTGTTATTGATGGCGGCAAGGGTGGTGGGAAGATCAGCGTAGGCCGTCATCATGATTTTTACCGTTTCGGGGGACATTTTCTTCACGTGGGAGAGGAGTTCAAGGCCGCCCATCTCAGGCATGATGTTATCCGACACCAGGACGGCTATTTCCTGTCCCGCAAAAATATCCAGGGCTTCTCTCGATGACTGAGCGGTAAGGATATCCATGCCGCTGTCACGAAAAACTCTCGAAACAAGCGAGAGAATGGTCTTCTGATCGTCAACAAACAAAACGGTTTCTTTCATCTCCCGCCAACGTCGTTGTGCCTGCCATTTCTTTTACCGCTTGAAATTTTTCTTAAGTATATGGGACTTACCATACCGTGTCAAGAAAAGATACCCATTGAATATCGCAGGGAAACAATCTGTCAGGAAGGAAGACCGCATCCGCGTACATTCGCGTGCGTTTATTCTTCTTGACAGAAGCCCGGTAGAGATGGTACGGTGTGCGCGTACAACGGCAGTTCACGAATGACTAATGGATCAAAGTAAGCCCCGGAATACAACCGGGGCTTTTTTTTCGTCAACGCAGAAAGAAGGAGTTTATGGATTTTAAAACATTTGATTTTCACCCCCTGGTTGCGGCCGGGGTAAAAGCGGCGGGCTTTGTGACGCCCACACCTATTCAGGAAAAAGCAATCCCGCCGATCATGCGGGGACTTGATGTCATGGGTTTGGCGCAGACCGGCACGGGTAAAACGGCGGCCTTTGCCTTACCGATACTTCACCACCTGATGGAAGGGAAGCGCCGGTGCATCCGGGCCCTCATCATCGCCCCCACCCGTGAACTGGCGGAGCAAATTCACGCGGCAATCCGCGATATGGGGCGGCAGACGGGGCTCCGCAGCATAACCATCTACGGCGGCGTGGCCGTCAATCCCCAGAGTGAAAAGCTCAAACGCGGCGCCGAAATTATCGTGGCCTGCCCCGGGCGGCTCCTCGATCATATCGGTCAGGGAACGATCGACCTCTCACGACTGGAAACGCTGGTTCTCGACGAGGCGGATCAGATGTTCGACATGGGCTTCCTGCCCGATATTCGGCGTATCATGAAACACCT
>CAZTLA010000285.1:0-2751 GCA_964614365.1 uncultured Syntrophales bacterium
CATCGACCAGTCTCAGAATGATACCCATCAAACAAACGTTTCAGAGGATGTCCCGTCTTGTCAGGGATCTGGCGAAGAACGCCGGGAAGACGATTTCCGTGGAAATGGTGGGCGAGGATACGGAAATTGACAGGAATATGGTGGATGAGATATATAATCCCCTGGTGCATATGATACGTAATTCCGTCGACCATGGCATTGAGGCGCCGGAAGATCGTGTCAGTGTGGGGAAGCCGGAACGGGGGCTCATCAAATTAAAGGCATACCACCGGGGAGGGAACATCGTTATCGAAATATCCGATGACGGCAGAGGATTGAATAAGGAAAGGATTGTAAACAAGGCAATAAAGAACGGGGTCATCAATAATGCGGAGGGGCTTTCAGACAGTGAAATTTGCCGGCTTATTTTTGTTCCCGGACTTTCCACGGCAGAAAAAGTTACCGATGTCTCCGGACGCGGCGTCGGGATGGATGTGGTCAAACGGGCGGTGGAAAAATTGCGGGGGAAGATAGAGATTGAGAGCGTTTATGGCAAAGGCACCTCATTCATAACTCGATTTCCGCTGACCATGGCGATTATCGACGGTATGATCGTCAAGGTGGGCAGTGAGTATTATATTCTTCCGACAACGGCGATTCG
This sequence comes from uncultured Syntrophales bacterium, assembly GCA_964614365.1. Lineage (GTDB taxonomy): Bacteria > Desulfobacterota > Syntrophia > Syntrophales > JACQWR01 > JACQWR01. Next base: position 641 of record CAZTLA010000285.1, read on the forward strand.
CCAGGCATTGCGTCCTTCGCAGGAGTCATACAACCGTGTCGTCGGCCAGGGAGAAACGGTCAACGTGATGGGGCGCATTATGCCCCTGGTAAGATTATATGAACTCTTCAATATAGAGGCCGAATGCAAGGATCCCTGGGATGCCATTATCGTCGTTGTTGATGGGGAAAATCGCTCCAAATGTCTTTTGGTGGACCGCATCATCGGAAAGGCGGAGGTTGTTATTAAAAGTTTAGGAGATGGTTTCAAAAAAGTCAAAGGGGTATCCGGCGGCGCCATTATGGGAGACGGGCACATAGGGTTGATTCTTGATCCCGAAGGCTTATTTGAGCTCAGTGAAACAGTTCATTAAGCGGATGTAGTGGTAACGGGCAGCGGAGGATAGTCGGCCGATAGCGGCTTTTCAGGAGGGAGTTATGGATAAGGACATTAAAATACTCATTGTCGACGATTTTGCTACGATGAGGAAGGTGGTGCGGAATTTGCTGAAACAGAGCGGCTATGAAAACGTTACCGAAGCCGAAGATGGCGTTTCGGCGATGAGGACACTGAAAACGCAAAAAATAGATTTTGTTATTTCCGACTGGAATATGCCCAACATGAGCGGCATTGAGCTGTTAAAGGCGGTGAGAGCCGATGCAGAGATAGGCAAGACGCCGTTCCTCATGGTAACGGCGGAAGCCCTCCAGGACAACGTCGTGGCGGCAGTTAAAGCCGGTGTCAGCAATTATATCGTCAAACCGTTTACGGCGGAAGTGTTGAACGAAAAAATTCAGAAGATCATGGAAAAAATGTAAAATAACGGTAAAAAAGGATAGCCAATGATGAACGTTAAATTTATAAACCCTTTCCTGGATGGAACAGTCAGCGTATTGAAGACTATGGCTTTTGTTGAACCGCAAGTCGGCAAGCCATTTCTGAAAAAGGATAATTCGGCACAGGGAGATATTTCGGCTATCATCGGATTGACGGGAGATGCCATCGGCTCGCTGGCGTTGAGTTTCAGCGAAGGCGCGATCCTGAAAGTAGTATCCAATATGTTGGGGGAAGACATCAAGGGAATTAACCGTGATATCAAGGATGCCGTGGGCGAGATAACCAATATGGTCTCCGGAGTGGCCAGGAAGCATCTTGAAGCGGAAGGCTTCAATATTACGGCGGCGATCCCGACGGTTGTTGCGGGGAAAAATCATACGATACTGCACGTCTTGGGGGGGCCCAGTATAATCATCCCCTTTACCATAGCGGAAGGGGCTTTTGTAGTCGATGTATGCCTGGGTGAAGCGAGATAGAGGGAGGCTATCCGACAGGAGGATATATTCTGTTCAGTATAATGATGCTTATCCTGCGGTTTCGGGGATCACGAGGATTTTCCTTTATATATAATTCCTGGTCGGCATACCCGATTACCCTCGCTATTCTGAGCGATTCAATGCCGTTCTTTTCAAGTTCCCTCCGTGCGGCAGACGCTCTTGCCGTAGAGAGTTCCCAATTTGTCGTTTGATCCCCTTTAAAAGGAGCCGCATCGGTGTGCCCTTCTACGGCAACCTTGTTTGGCAGGTCCTTGAGATGTGCCGCCACAAGCTTTAATATTCCCTTGGCTCTTTCCGTTGGCTGGTTGCTTCCCAAGGGAAACATTAAGCTTCCCTCGGCGTCGACTATCTGAATTCGTATCCCATCCTCGGTAGTATCTACCAGTACTTGATCCTTAAGTGATGCCAGTTGTGAATCGATTGCATTTTGCAGTTTCTTTACGATCTCTTCCGAAGAGGTCTTTTCCCCCACCGTTTCTTCTCCGGTGGTTCCTTTTGTAGCCTTTCTTTCTTTGGATTTTGTCATTTCCTTTTGTTCTTCCCCCATCTTGGTGTTGACTGCCTGGGATGACTTCTCCATAAATGATGTTCCCGATTCTTTAAAAATGCTGTAGGTTCTGAAATATTTCGAAACGGAAGCCTTCTTTTCCGGCGAAACGGCGGTGACCAGCCACATGACCAGGAAGAAGGCCATCATGGCCGTGACAAAATCCGCATAGGCGACCTTCCAGGCGCCGCCATGGTGTGCGTCGTGCCCTTTTTTCTTTCTCTTGACAACGATTATCGGGGGGCGTTCAT
>CAZTLA010000286.1:0-2747 GCA_964614365.1 uncultured Syntrophales bacterium
TGGGCATCATAGAGCTTCTGAAAATGCTGGGATTCGTGGGTTCTTTCGGGAATCCCCCCTTTGTTCGGGGATCCGTTGACGTGGCGGGTGTTCCCGTCGATTTTCAAAGAATCATCGTCGTCGGGACTGCCGCCGCCGCGGTGCTGTTTGTTTTCATTCTTACCCGTCATACGAAGGCCGGATTGGCGCTCCGGGGAATCGCCCAGGACGAACACGCGGCCATGATGCTGGGGATTAATTCTGGCTGGTCGGCCACCGTCAGCCTGGCCATCGGCTCCGGGTTGGCGGGCGTTGCCGCGGTTGTCCTGCTGCCCCTGGGAGACCTCTATCCCGGCATCGGATACGAGGCGCTCACCTATGCGGTCGCCGTTTCCATTGTGGGAGGCCTCGGAAGCCTCGGAGGAACGGTGCTTGCGAGTTTGCTGCTTTCCTTCCTGCAGGTGATCAGCGTGCGGCTGTTGGGGGGGCAGTGGCGGATGCTGGTCATATTCCTGGCAATTCTGGTCCTCCTGATCGTTAAGCCTTCGGGTATTTTCGGGAGGCAAAAAGAATTGGAGGAGCGGGTGTAGCATGGCGGCGCCATTAGAGCATTCCCCGGACAGGCGGCGCGAGAGGATAGATCGCGGGATAAAGGTGCGTACCGACGGCATCTATGCCCTGCTCTTCTGGCGGGAGCTATGCTACCTGATTGCACCGAGAGCTTTGCTGACGGCAGCGTTGCTGGTTGTCCCCCTCTTTCTTCCCACGGTGTGGCAGAGAGTGTTCTGTCTGACGGGCATATATGCGCTCCTGGCCTTTGCGTACGATTTCCTGGTCAGCTACGTCGGTTTCGTCAGCCTGGGGGGCGCCTTATGGATGGGGATCGGCGGGTACACGGCGGGGGTTTTTGCGTCGGAATTCGGGCTTTCCCCCCTGCTTACCTTGCCGATAGGCACCTTTCTCGGCGGCGCGCTCTGTACCCTTCTGTTAATGCCCACGCTCAGGCTCAGGGGAATCTACTTCGCCATCGCCACGTTCGTTTATCCGTTTATTCTTACCCACATTATTGAAGCCTCGCAGATCGCCGGCGGAACCTTGGGCCTCATGAACCTGCCCACCATTCAAAATGACTGGGTAGTTATTTACACGATGGCCGTTTCCCTTCTCGTCATTCTGTTCGGACTCAGACGGGTGGTCAGTGAGGACGTGGGAATCGTGTTCCGAAGCATGATGGAAAATGACCAGGCCGTCAGCGCTTCCGGGGTCAACGTAACGCTTCTGAAGGTTATCGGGGTATTCATCGCTTCATGCATCGGGTGTTTTGCCGGGGCATACCTCTGTGTCCTCTACGGTTCGGTGGGAATGAGTTTTTTTGCATTGGATTTTTCCATGCTTCCCATTGCGGCGGTTGTTATCGGAGGTTCCGGCGTCTTTACCGGTGCCCTGTTGGGGGCCTTCCTCCTGGTTCCTTTGACGGAACTTATCAGGGGCTTCGGGTCGCTGCGGATGGTAGCGTATTCGGTCATTCTGGTGCTGTTCGTGGTAATGAGACCGGTGGGACTCATGCCGTACCTGACGCGGAAATACCAGCAGTTCGAGCGCTGGGTGGAGGTTTAGGGTTTGGGTGAAAAAAGCGGAGAAGCCATGATTCGGCTGGAAAATGTCACGAAACGTTTTGAGGGGGTCAGGGCGTTGGATGGCGTCAGCGCGGAAATTGACCGAGGCGAGGTCATCGGGATAATCGGACCCAACGGTTCCGGGAAGACCACCCTGATCAATTGCATTACGGGATTCCTGAAACCCACCTCCGGGGCGATTTTTTTCAACGGCGAGGAGATTACCGGGCAGGCGCCGCATAAAATCGCCGATAGGGGTATCGGCAGGACGTTTCAGATCGTGCGGCCCTATTACAGCCTGCCGGCTTACAAGAACCTTATCGCTCCCCTGTTTTCCAAACGGGCGCGGAACGTCGCGTCCGGCGGAGACCTGGGGGACCGGGACGCAGTGGCAATCGATATCCTCGAGGAGGTGGGATTTGAGCGCGATGCGCGGATACCCTATAAACCCGCGGGCAACCTGCCGTTAGGGTATCTAAAGCGGCTTGAGCTTGCTCGGTGCCTCGCCCTTAAGGCCGACGTCATGGTCTGCGACGAGGTGTTCTCCGGACTTGGCGCGGCGGAGATCGGGAGCCTCCTGCCCCTGCTGGAGAAGCTCAACATGGCAGGCGTTACCCTGATCATGATAGAGCATCGGCTCAGAGAGCTTTTCCGGCTTGCTTCCCGGGTCATCGTATTGAATTACGGAGCCAAGCTTTTTGACGGGAATCCCGGGGAGGCGCTGAGAGATACCGCCGTGAAAGAGGCTTACTTCGGCAAAGGGAAAGAGGCGCTGATATGAAGACGTCCCTGCTGAGCGTTGAGAAACTGGTGGTATTTTATGAGAACGCCATAGCGGTGAACAACCTCAGCCTGAAAGCCGAAGAAGGCGGGATTACCGGGGTCTTCGGCATGAACAGCGCCGGAAAGAGCACGCTCATGTATACGATCTCGGGGATCATGCGCGAGGTGAAGCGACAGGAGGAAATGCGGGGAGGGGAGCGGATAACCATTCTGGGAGCGATACGCTTTCATGATCAGGATATCAGCAAGCTGGAGCCCTGGACGAGGGCACGAATGGGGCTCGTCTTGTGCCCGGAGCGGCGGCGCCTGTTCGTGGAAAGCAGCGTGCTGGAGAACTTGAAAATCGGCGCCTACCTGGCAAATCGGTCC
>CAZTLA010000287.1:0-2727 GCA_964614365.1 uncultured Syntrophales bacterium
TGGCCAGAACAACGTCGATACCTTGTTGTGCGCCTGCCGGCAATGCGTCGCAGAATACTACGTTGAACATGAATAAAAGAGCGAATACTGATATCCCTGAAAAAAAACTTTTCTGATTTGACCCCATGTAGACGGCCTCCTCTTTAACGAATTTTAGTGGCAATTAATTATATTATTTCAATGAATTTCGAGGATACGGTCCTTTTCAACGGCGACGACATCGGGAGAATTGACAATCCGCTCCAGTGCCGCCGGTGTCACCTTGGCCGCAAAGCCGAACTGATAGGAAAATCTCTGTGTTACTCTCATCCCTGCTGCACCGAGCCGCCCAATGACCCCACTGACAGTTTCATTTACCGTGGCGTGCAGTTGCGACCGTACGGACTCGTCCTGCAGATTGTAATAGGGGAGCGCGCCCGGTCTCGTAAATTCAGCGGGGACCTGCCCAGACAACCGTGAGTGGTCAGTCAGAGCCTTTGCTGCAGCAGTTGGCTGAAGGAGGACAATCACTGCCGTTTCAGACTCCCCCTTTACAAAATCGTCAAGGATCTCATCAGGGGCATGAAGTTTTGCGTTAACCCGCAGATTGGCCAGAACAATGTCGATACCCTGTTGTGCGCCTGCCGGCAATGCGTCGCAGAACACTCTGTTGAACATTAATATAACAGCGAATACAGATATTCCTGAAAAAAAACTTTTCTGATTTGCCCGCATGGAAAGGGCCTCCTCTTTGATAATGATAGTAGCAAATATTTATCATTACTACAATTAATTTTGAGGACAAAGGGCAAATATTTCCGATGATAACAACTTGATTATATCGAAAAAAATGGTCGGGGCGGCAGGATTTGAACCTGCGACATCCTGCTCCCAAAGCAGGCGCGCTACCGGGCTGCGCTACGCCCCGATCTCATCATGATTTGCAGGCAGAGGAATACCCGTCTTGGAAAGGGATTCTTTCAGCATCCTGAGGGCTTGTGCACGATGACTGATCTTGTTCTTGAGCTTGTCCGGAAGCTGGGCGGCCGTAAGTCTTCTGTCAGGCAGAAAAAAAACGGGATCGTACCCGAAACCGTTAGTGCCTTCAGGGGCATAATTGATTTCCCCCCGCCACCTGCCTTCAAAGACATGTTGCCCTCCGCCGGGACAATAAAGAACCAGAACACAGACAAATTCGGCGCCCCGCATTCCGGGGGACACGTCCCTCAGGTTGTGGAGAAGTTTTGAAACATTAGCGGCGTCCGTGGCCCCTTCACCGGAATATCTTGACGAATATACGCCGGGAGCGCCGCCGAGCGCATCCACCACAAGACCGGAATCATCAGCCAAGGCAGCTTCACCGGTCAGTTCGAAAACCGTCCGCGCCTTCTTGAGGGCATTTTCGAAAAAGCTTTCCCCATCCTCGATTATCTCCGGAATGTCCCGGTAATGATTTAACGTAAGGAGGTTCATGCCGGCGCCTTCGAGTATCGCTTTAACTTCCCTGATTTTTCCCTCGTTTCTTGAAGCAAATATAATGTCTGACAGTGTTACCCTCCCGCGGTGTTTCGAGGCAATTCGCTAAAAGCCCGCGTATCACCGGAAATAGTCCTTTATGCCGTTCGCCAGCGCCCGTGCAAGGACTCTTTGCGTGTTGCTGTCCGTTATCTTTTTCCTGTCGTCCGTATTCGTGGCAAAGCCGATTTCTATCACCACGGCGGGTACCGGTAAATCATCGAGGATAACGACCGGTGCATCCCTGAGCCCCCTCCCCTTCCGGGGAAAGACCCTTTCCAGGCTCCGCTGTATGCTTTGCGCAAGCCGAACACTACTGTTTAAATACCTGTTCTTCGTCATATCCGTGAGAATTTCCGCGGATTCATTCTTTCCCGCCGGCCGTGGCGCCGAGGAAAGGGGCAAGTTGAAGCCGGGGAAATAAAGTTCGTAGCCGGAGGAATGCTTTCCGAAACCGGCATTTACATGGAGCCCGATAAAGATGTCGGGATGTGATGCCTCAGCGATCTTTGTCCGGGAAGCGAAAGAAATATCCTTGTCTCCTTCCCTGGTCAGGCGCACGTCGATACTGCCCGATTTCTGCAGTTCCCGCTGCAGCATACCGGCCAGAAGAAGCGTAACCTCCTTTTCCTGAAGCTTCTCGGATAACTTGACGCCGCCGTCACTGCCGCCATGAGCGGGGTCGATAACGATAAGGTGTCTCGAGCTCGCACGGGAAGGGCCTGCAGGGGAAAAAGGCACGAGTAAGAAAACCAATGCCAGCAACAGCGGGATAAACATTCTCAGCAACCATGTATTCATACGTTCGCGATCCCCTTCCACGTGAGCGCTTTCTACAGCAAAGGGATTCTCCCTGTCAATATATATAAACGACACGCTCTTACTGCAGTTTCCTCATCCTCTCCACGGACATAATGCCGTCGAGTTTTTTTATCTCCCCGACGATCTTATTAAACTGTTTAAGGTCATGCACGTCGATCCTGAAGTCACAGATTGCCTGCATCGCGGGATTCGTCTCTATCTCGGCATGGCTGATGTTTACATCGAAGGAAGATATGATGGAGCTTATCTCTGCCAGAACCCCCTTGTGGTCCCTGCAGACGGCTCGCAGGTGAACCGGATAGGTAATCTTTTCCTTTATGCTCCATTCGACGCTGATCAGCCTTTCCGGATCCATCTCCTGTACGGTGGGACAACTGGTCGTGTGTATGGTGACCCCCCGGCCTCGTGATA
>CAZTLA010000288.1:0-2716 GCA_964614365.1 uncultured Syntrophales bacterium
CGGAGTTCCCCCCTGCCGCCGGGGAATATGCGGGCGAACATCTCCCGGAAAGACTTGCTCACGGCCTCAAAGGTTTCGGCAAAACGCTTCCGGGAAATCCTGTTTATCCGGGCGATCGTCCTTTCGAGGGCGGCAAGCGAGGTGTTGAGATCGGCTATCTGCTTCGTGAGGAAGTCGAAACGTTCCTTGAGCTGGTCGTGTTCCTCGAGAGCAAGGAGGTTCACTTCGCCGAAATTTTCGATGGACTGCCTGTTCGTTTCGAGCCGGGCGACCAGTTCCTGGATCGCAGCGTCTTCCAACCGCTGGAACTCCACGCGCAGAGGTTCCAGGTCCACGTGGTATTTCTCCCGGATGCCCGCCCTCAAGTTCTCCATCTGGAAGGCCGCTTGGCGGCAGGCCATCTCCCCGTCATTTACTTCCCGCACTGCCTCGTCAAGCTGTTTTCTGAGCTCCTGTTCCCTGTCCTCGATGGCGCGGCACTTCGCGACGACTTCCTCCTGCAGCGCCTTTTTCTCCACGAGCGCCGTTTCGCTGGTTCCGTACTCGGCATAGAGAAGGCAGATCTGTTCCTTTTCCGCGGCCATCTGCCCGGTCAGTTCCTCGGCCTGCCGGTCGCAGAGGGCGATGCTTTCCTGACGGGCGGCAGTCTCGCGGGAAATGCTTTCCGCATCGTTCTCCAGCCGTTCCCGGGTTTTGACATCGGCGCCCCGCCGCTCCTCAAGGGATGCCAGGAGAACCTTCTCGCCGGTAAGGCGCGCATCCCGTCCTTCCAGGTCGGAACCCAGCGCCTTGCGCCGTTCCTGGAGCAGGGCCATCTCGTCACTGACGGCCTTTTCCTTTCCTTCGCAGACGGCAATCTCTTCGCCGAGTTTTCCCGTTCTCTCCTCGGCATTCTTCGTTTCCGCAAGCAGGTTCTCGCGGTTCAAATCAAGCACGCTGATCCGCTGGCCGACCCGTCTTCTCTCGTCCTCGAACCGCTCGATGTCCTTCCGCTTGCTGGTAATCTGAATTTCCAGGCGGTGGATTTCTCCACCCAACTGCTGCAGCTCTTCCGCCCACTCGGCGATCCGGCCGGCGGACTGCTTTCTTCCCGCCAGGGCCACATCCAGCTTTCCGGTCAAGCGCTTCAGTTCCTCTTCCAGTTCGACGGCTTCCCGCTTGCTGCGCAGGAGGTTTCCCTCGCCGTTCTGGATACTGCCGCCCGTCAGTACACCGTGCGGGCTGATGATGTCGCCCTCCGGCGTTACGAAGGTGCCCCGGAAGCCGTTCTGCTGCCACAGGGAAATACCGCTGGGAAGCGAGGGGATCAGAAGGACGTCGCCCAGCAGGTACTCCGCGATTGCCCGGCAATCCTCGTCCACGTTCACTTTGTCGATCAGCCTCTCCGTCTCGTGCAGGTGCGGCATGGCGGCAATTTCCTGGGCGTGGGTTCGCACCGCAAGCGGCACGAAGGTCCCCCGCCCCAGGGAAGCACGCTTCAGATAATCGATCGCCTTCACCCCGTCTTCCTGACTCTTGACCACCACGTACCGGAGTTTCTCCCCCAACACGGACTCTACGGCAACTTCGTACTCCTGCGGCACGCGGATATGGTCCGCCACGAGGCCCGCGAAAATATCGCGGGCAGGCGCCTCGACGCCTTCCCCGCCGTTGCCTTCGCCATGGGCGGTCATAAGGGTCTTAACTCCGTCGCTGCACCAGCCATAGCCCTGCTGGAACTCCTTCAAGGAATGGAAGCGGGCTGATTTTTTCCCCGTTTCTTCTTTGATCATCGCGATCTCTTCGTCGATGTCGTGCAGGTCGGTCCTGGCCCGTTCCAGCTCACCGGCCACGGTTTCCTTCCTGTCCTTCATCTCCGCGTACCGCGCCTCGTCGGCTTCCAGACCCCGAACGATCTCCGCCAGCGTCTCACCGAGGGCATCGTGCCTTTTCCGGTGCTCCTCCGTCTCCCGTGCGTCCTTTTCTTCCCTGTTCTTCACATATTCAATGTTCTGGACAAGGCCGGCCACCCTATTTTTCAGATTTGACTTCTGTGTGACCACGTCGAAGAAGACAACCTTTTTTTCCTCCAGCTCCTGCTCCAACGCCTTGTCCGTCCTCCGGAGTTCTTCCACCTCCGCCTGGAGCGCGAGCACGGCCGCCCGCACTTCGCCGATCTTCCCTTCCGACTCGGCCTCCGACGCCTTCAGCGTCTCTATTTCCCGTTCGATGTCTCCGGCCCTCTTCTCGAGCGCCTCTATCTCCGCCAGGTCCCGCTGCCGGGTTGCGCCCATGTCGGCGATCTTGCCTCGTGAGAATTCGATTCCCTGCTCCTTGATGCTGATCGTGTTCCTTGTGGCGTAGAGCTTCTCCTGGCTTTCGGCAACCAGCTTCTCGTTCTCGAGCGCCGAAACTTTTGCTTCCTCCAGCGCCGCCGCCTGCTCCCGGAGATTTGTTCGGAGCTGCATGTCGCGATCCTTCAGCTCCGCCTGCCGTCCGTCGAGGGATTTCTTCTCCTCTGCAAGGTCTCCGTACCCCTGGAGCGCGACCGTGAGCTCCGCCTCCCGGACATCTTTCCTCAGCTCCTTGTACTGCTCGGCCCTTTTGGCCTGCCGCGATACGGCGTTTAAGCGACTCTTCACTTCCCGGAGAATGTCGTTCAACCGGAGAATATTCTGGCTCGTGGCCTCCATCTTGCGCGTGGCCGCCTCTTTCCTGCTCTTGTATTTCGAGATGC
>CAZTLA010000289.1:0-2685 GCA_964614365.1 uncultured Syntrophales bacterium
TGCCCGGCGGCTGGGCCGACGTTGGCGATGTCCCGTCAGAGTCGGCGGTGCGCGAGGTGCAAGAGGAAGCGGGCTTCGAATGCGTGGTGAAGAAAGTGATCGGAGCTTTCGACGCGAACCGGGGCGGGGAGCCACTGGCGGCTTTCCACGCGGTTAAACTGATCTACCTGTGCGAGATCACTGGCGGCGGGCCGAATCCCGATCATGAAATTCTCGAAGCCGGCTTCTTTGCCCGCGACGAAGTCCCACAACTTTCGCCAGCGCGCACGAGTGCGGCGCAGTTAGCCGAATGTTTCGCCCATCTCGACGACCCGGCGCGCCCGACGGCGTTTGATTAGGCGTAAGCGTTCAGTTGGGAGGGTGGCGCGGCCGGCTTTCAGCGGATAGGAAGCGGAAAAGCGGATTCCGCGCATCGCACAGCCTTCGCGGGAAGACGCCCCCATCCGTTTTCGCGGAGCGGCTTGGTCATCCGCTGGAAGCCGGTCGTTTGATCCCCCATCTGAACGCTTACGATTAGGCTTTGTTGAAAATACGTTTAGGAGTTACGTGGTAGCCTTGAATTGTCATTCCGAGCGGTCCTTCGACTTCGCTCAGGACAAGCTTGCCGCGAGGAATCTCTACGGTTGGCCTAGAGATTCCTCGCTTCGCTCGGAATGACACTCTTCAACTGCGTAAGCCTTATTGAGTTGAGGCGACTCAAATGAAACTCAATGAAGATTGGTTGGCCGTGATTCTGGCGTTCTTGCTTATCTTGCTGGCTACCATCGGCATTCTCGGCAAGATAGTCCCGATTTCTTTCTGAGGGGGTGGCAATGACACCGGCGAACAAAACCGCGCCCGGAGTCCTGGCCGGGCTGGCAATTGTGTTGGCGTTGGCAATTGGGGCCTGGTGGGTGACCCGGCAGGTGAATGGCCTGACCTTGCCGTTGGGCATCCCCGGCAGAGCGCTCGAATATCCGTTGTGGGCGGCGCTGGCCGGCCTGCTGGGCAATGCGGCCTTGAAGATGAGTGGGGCGCACGGTTTTGTCCGGCCCGGTTTTCGCACCGAACTGTTTCTCAAGACTGGCCTGGTGTTGCTGGGAGCGGGCATCAGCTTTGCCACGGTAGCAACGGCGGCCGTGGGCGCGATCCTGCAAGGGGTGATCATGATCACCGCCGTGTTTTTCTTTAGCTGGTGGTTGAGCGGCCAATTCAAGTTGGACGACAAATTGCGGGCGGTCATGTCCACTGCCATTGCCGTGTGCGGCGTATCGGCGGCCATTGCCGCCGCCGGGGCGGTGCTGGCCAAGAAGGAGCAGGTCACGTACGTTACGGCGCTGGTGATTGTGGTAGCCCTGCCATTGATGGTGATCGCGCCTCTGCTGGCCGGAGCGATGGGCTTGCCGCAAGAGGTGGCCGGGGCGTGGTTCGGCGGCAACATTGACACTACGGCGGCAGTGGTTGGGGCTGGCACGATCTACGGCGAGCAGGCGCAGACGGTAGCCTCGATTGTCAAATCAACTCAGAACGCCATGATGGGCGTGGTGGCGTTTTTGCTGGCGGTCTATTTTGCGACTGCCATCGAGCGCAAACCAGGCGAACGCCCCAGCCCCAAATTGATCTGGGATCGGTTTCCAAAGTTCGTGCTGGGGTTTATCGCCGCCTCATTGCTCTACACGTTTGGCGTGATTGATGGCGGCAGAGGCACGGCCATTGAGGCGTTGAAGAACTGGGCCTTCACTCTGGCGTTTGTGTGCATGGGCCTGGAGCTATCGGTGAGCGATCTCAAGAGCATGGGCTGGTCGCCGCTCATCGTGTTTCTGCTTGTGACTGTCTTCAATACGGCCCTGGCGCTGGGTGTCGCCTGGCTCATCTTTGGTATCTTATTTCCGGTGGGGGTGTAACGATGTTGATCACGAATGCCACGCTGGTTACCTGGGAGACCGAGAATCGCATCCTGCCCGGCCAGGCGCTGAAGCTGGACGGCGACCGGATTGCCGAGATTGGCCCGTCGCCTGAAATGGCGGTCAGGTATCCAGATGTTGAACGACTCGACGCGCGCGGCCAACTCGTCATGCCGGGCAACATCTGCGCTCACACCCACTTCTACGGCGCGTTCGCGCGCGGCATGGCTATTCCCGGCGACCCGCCCAAAGACTTCCCCGAAATTCTGGAGCGGCTGTGGTGGAAGCTGGACAAGGCGCTTACCCTCGACGACGTGCGTTACTCGGCGCTGGCCTGTCTGGTGGATGCCGTCAAGCACGGCACGACGACGCTGATTGATCATCACGCCAGCCCCAACGCGATTGACGGCTCACTCGACGTGATCGCCGAAGCCGTGACTCAGGCCGGGCTTCGTGCTTGCCTGTGTTACGAAGTGACGGATCGCAACGGGCCGGAAGGAGTGAAAGCGGGAATCGCAGAGAACGTTCGCTTTATCAAACGTCAAACGACAGGCACAGCCCGCGAACGACACGCGAACGACAATCCGCAAATTGCGGCGACGTTTGGATTGCACGCTTCGCTGACACTCTCGAACGAGACATTGGAGGCGTGCCGCAACGCTTATGATGGTGGCTTTCACATTCACGTCGCCGAGCACGAGGCCGACGAGTACGACAGCCTCAAGAAGAGCGGCACGCGAGTCGTGGATCGGCTAGGGCACTACTCCATTCTCGGCCCGCGCACGATTGCCGCCCACTGCGT
>CAZTLA010000290.1:0-2681 GCA_964614365.1 uncultured Syntrophales bacterium
CCTCGATATTCAAGGCCAGCCGGTCCTGTTGCCGGACCTGGTCAAGATCGCGGAACTGTCCTGAGGTGGGCACGAAGATTGACGGCGTCATCCTCGATCACCAGCACCCGCGCTCCCACCTACCTCCTCCTCATGTCAGAAGGCAGCGGGCAGTAGGCAGTCGGCAGCCTGTGCCTGCCTTCTGCCTATCCACCCTCACCGTTTCCCCGCTTCTCCGGTTCGCCCGTGCTCCCCCGCTCCCCTGTCCCTTCACGTTTCACGCCTCACGCTTTCACGCTTCCCGTTTCACGCCTCATGTTTCACGTCATCCTGGTTCCATCCACCAGTTGCCGGAACACCCCCACGATCCGGGGATCCCACCACCCCCGCTGCACCTCGGACTCCAGGGTCGCCAGGGCCGCGCCCTGCGACAGGGCAGCGCGGTATGGGCGGTCTGTGGTCAGGGCGTCGAAGACATCCACCACCTGGAGGACCCGGGCGGTCAGGGGGATCGCCTCCCCCCGCAGGCCGTCCGGGTAGCCCGACCCATCCTGTCGCTCGTGGTGGGAGCGGATGATGGGCAGGACCGACTGGAGCGAGCGGAGCGGGCGGCAGATCTCCTCGCCGACCAGGGGGTGGCGGCGCACGATCTCGCGCTCCTCGGCCGTGAGGGGACCCCGCTTCAGCAGGATGGCGTCGGGGACGGCCACCTTCCCCAGGTCGTGCAGGTACGCCCCGCGCCGCAGCGCGGTCAGGTCCTCGTCGGGCAGGCCCAGCGCCCGGCCCAGGCCGACGGCGTAGTCGGTCAGGCGCTCGCAGTGCCCCTCGGTGTAGTGGTCCTTCGCCTCGATGCTGCGCCCCAGGGTACACAGGACCGCCTCGGCGTGTTCCAGCTCGTCAATGAACGCCTTCATGCGCAAGAGGGCGCGGATCCGGGCTCGGAGTTCCGCCTGGCTGAACGGCTTCCCCAAAAAGTCGTCCGCCCCCGCCTCGATGCCCGCGATCTTGTGCTCCTCCCCGATACCCGTAATGAGGACTACGGGGATCAGCCGCGTGGCCGGGTCCGACTTGAGTCGCCGGCAGAGGTCGAACCCGCTCAGGCCTGGCATGGTCACATCGGAGAGGACGAGGTCGGGCGGCCGGACGGCCACCGCCGCCAGGGCCGCCTCCGCATCGGGCACCGCCAGCGCCTCGTACCCGAGGTCCTGGACAAGACCGGTCAGCAGCTCCCGCGTGGACGGATCATCATCGGCGATGAGGATACGCGCAGGCCGGCCAGCGTGGAGCGGAGGCAAAGGGGCCCCGCGGCTCAGGGGCCTATCGGGTGCGGGCGTCATGGTCTCCCCTCTCCCGTCCTGCAAAGCGTTCGGCAGTTCGAGCGTTCGGTTGTTCATCCAGGGCCCAAATCACCCTTGACGCGTGTATTCGCTTGTCGTACACTCTCCATGGAGAGTCGCGATGACTCCCGAGGGAAGAGGAGGCACCCATGAGCACCGTGACGACGCTGCGCATTGAGGACACCGTCCGTAAGCGCGTCCAGGCCCGAGCGCGGGCAAACCGTCGGTCGCTGTCCGAGCAGATGAAGTATTACCTGTTCCTCGGGATGGTCGCCGAGGATAATCCGGACCTGCCGCTGCTCTTTATCAAGGACCTCCTGGAAGCCAAGGAAGAGGCGAAGGCCGGCCTGGCTGTCCCGTACCGGTGGGGTGTGCTGAAGTGACCCTCCCGCCGGAGGAGCGGCCGGTCACGGCTCTGCCGCGCTTCCTGCGAGTCAAGAAGAAATGGCCGGCAGACCTCCAGCAGATCCTCGACGGAGAAATTCAGAAGATTCTGGCGAACCCGCTGCGGGGCGAACCGAAAAAAGGAGCCCTGGCCGGCATTCGCGTCCACAAGTTCACCCACCAGCAGCAGCTCTATCTGATCGGCTTCCAAATCGGGAAGGGTGGCGAGGTATGCCTGCTCGCCCTTGGCTCCCATGAGAACTTCTACCGGGACCTGCAGAAGCACCTAAAGGCGCGCTAATCACCTTCCGTCACGCCACACGAGGAGGCCGTTCACGGTCTCCACGAGGATTCGGGCGGACACCGGCTTGGCCAAGAACTCGTTGGCCCCCAGGGCCAGGGCCTTGTCGGCGTGGATCTGGTCCGGCCCGGTGAGGACCAAGACCGGCAGGGCCCGGGTCGCCTCGCTTTCGCGTACCTGTCTTAGGATCTCCCAGCCGTCCCCCCCGGGCAGGCCGATGTCCAGGACGAGGAGGTCGGGCGGGTTCGCGTCCAATGCGGCGAGGGCCTGGGCCCCGCTCTGGGCCGGTTCCACCGCGTAGCCCGCTCCCCCCAGGACCGTGCCCAGGCTCTCCAGGATGGGCGCCTCGTCCGCGACCAGTATGACGCGCTTCCGCCGGGGGACCTCGAGATGGGGGATCCGGACGACGAAGCGCGCCCCGCGGTCGGGTCCCTCGCTCTCCGCCCAGACCCGGCCCCCATGCAACTCCACGAGGGTGCGAACCAAGGCCAGGCCGAGCCCGGCCCCGCCGTAATGGCGGGTATCCGACGAGTCAACCTGCTCGAAGCCCTGGAAGATCCGCTCCAGGTCCTCGGGTTTGATGCCGATCCCCGTATCCTCCACCTCTATGACGACAGAAGGCAGAAGGCAGCCGGCAGAAGGCAGCCGTGGCGGTTCGATGGTCTCGCTGTCTTCTGCTT
>CAZTLA010000291.1:0-2677 GCA_964614365.1 uncultured Syntrophales bacterium
GTGTTGCGCCAGGTTATGTCCGTGACGTAGCCTTCCTCGCCCGTGTTCAGCTTTATGTAATTGCCCTGTCGTACCTGCTTGGAAGCCAGTACGTGCAGACCGGCGAAGAGATTGGCCAGCGTATCCTGCAGGGCGAGGGCCACGGCAAGACCGCCGACGCCCAGAGCGGTCAGTATGGGTGCGATGGAAATACCAAGGGATTCAAGGATAACAAGCAGGCCGACAACGTAAATCGAAAGTTTCGTTATGTTGGAAAAAATGGATATGGCAGGCAGGACGCCGTCATTCCGGCCCGAATAGAGGCCCACAAAACCGACGGCAACATTCGCCACGGCCACGGTTACCGTGACAATGACCACAACCAGCAAGCTTTTCTGGAGAAAGATGGAAAGGTGTTCATTGAGGGAAACGGTTTGCAGCGCCCCGTACATGCCGGCAAACACGCACCAGAACATCACCATACCGTGTATGGCCGTAATGATGATTTCGGCGCCTTCCCACTTGGTGCTCAGCGCAATCTTCCGGAGCTTGTGGAAGATGATCTTCTCCGCAATCACGCCGACAAAAAAACCGGTCGTAATCAACAGAAGGGCGGGCAGGATAATCTGCATTATTTCAAAGGCACCGCGCATCATGATTCTTGTTGCCCATTAACCGTTGCTGCAGTGTGAGTGACCGGATTTGAGCCCTCCGCAGCGTGCTGCGGAGAATCCTTGAATCCGCAGGAACATCGTTACTCGATCATTCGCTCGCTTCCCCCGCGAACAGGCTGCGGGAAATGCGCTTGCTGCCCAATTCACGGAACTGACCGAAAGGGGAACGCCTGAGACTCGCTCATCTTAGGATAAACTTCCCAGCCTGTCAACGGCAAAGGCGGCAAAGACAGTCGCACTCGCTGCCTTCCCCCTTGTCATCCCCGCGCTCGCCGATGCGGAGGCAAACAGCAGCCGGAATCCAGGCACAAAAATAAATCCCGATGCCGCCGGCGACCACCGAACGTTCCAAAAAAGAGATTGTGGTTTCAGCGTTCCTGGCATACCATTGCCGGCGGCGCCGGCGCGCCGATTATGCGTTCATTAAGGATAACAGGAAGGGCGTTCAAACGCCTCAGATCGGAAAGGAATCATTTCATGCTCAAATACAAGCTCACGATCGAATACGACGGTACGAGCTACCGGGGCTGGCAGACGCAGCTCAATGCCCGGAGCATCCAGGCAACGCTTCTGGATGCGGCAAAGAAAATCCTGGGTCATAACATCGAACTGCAAGGCGCGGGTCGCACCGATGCCGGCGTCCATGCCCTCGCCCAGGTTGCCCACATTTCCGCAGACAGGAAAATGCGCCCCCAGATCCTGCTGGAAGGATTGAACGACCTGCTCCCCTCGAACATAAACGTGAAAAAAATCGAAGAAGCGCTCTCCGATTTCCATGCCCGCCATCACGCGAAAATGAGGAGCTACCTCTACATCATTTCCAAGAGAAGGACTGCGTTCGGGAAACGGTATGTCTGGTGGATAAAGGACCGGTTGGATATGAATAGAATGAGGGATATTATTGAACTGTTCCGCGGCTTCCACGACTTCGCCTCGTTTGCCGATAAACGATACGACAAGGGCGCCTCAACCCTGGTGAAACTCCATTCCGTGGAAATACACGAAGTCGGCGAATTGATCGTCATCAGAATCGTCGCCTCGCATTTCCTGTGGAAAATGGTGCGGCGGATGGTGGGAATTACGGTCGAGGCGGGCAGGGGGAACCTCTTCCCCCCAGACATCAAGCGGATGCTCACCGGCAAATCCGAGATACCGGCAACGTTTACCGCCCCGCCCTCGGGGCTCTTCCTCGAACAGGTCCTCTATGAGGGCGACGCCCTGAAGCCCACAAAACTGCCCCCTCTGCCGCTGCTGTTGGGGAAATAAAAGACGAGAGCCGTCTATGCCGTCTTGTCCTGTAACTGGGGTCATTTAATCAAGTACTTGATCTTGTAAGGGCGCCAATCGCCACAAAGACCCTGCGGTTCCTTATATAGTTAACACCCAGCTTCCTCGGACTCAATACGAGCATCACAGCATCTCGTCATCATATTTTCCGGATGACACGCTGTAAGCGAAAAAAGAGAGTTGCCCCTGCCACTTCACCCCATTGCTGTAATTTGAGCCAGCCTTCATAAATTCAGTTTTCGTCAAGACGGTAAATGCTTTTTCGGGGACAACGGCTTGACCCATTACGGTCAGGGGCAACTCTTGCCTATAGTATCGGTACATTTTCCGAAAACTTGAGGACTAAATGATACTGCGAGAACCCCTCATCACTGCAAGGGTATCCTATGATTGGGTAAGCTTTCCTTCATCCCTGGCTGTTTTGCCGCGAAGCAGGCATAAAATGACACCGGGGATGCACAAGAGGGCGGCTGCCAGGAGTGCCGTTGTTATACTGTCGGAAAAGGCCTGCAGAAACGGGCCTGGCATGGCGGAAGCGCCTTCTCTTTTCAGATTGTAGAGAGAAATAGGGCCGACCGTCGCAAACATACTGGTTACCACGATGATACTGGCAAGGGAGGTCCCCATGGCCCGGCCGATTTCCCTCATGAGGGCCATGAGACCGGAGGCAATCCCGAATTTGTCCCGGGAAACCGAGTCCATGATGGAGGTGTTGTTCGGGGTTTGGAAAATGCCGT
>CAZTLA010000292.1:0-2677 GCA_964614365.1 uncultured Syntrophales bacterium
ATGCGCGTTTTCCTTCCCCTTTCGCGGTTGCTATCGAAATTTCATGAAAACAAGTATATCCTGTAAAATGTTGTATCAAATAATATGCCAATGTATTCGGCATATCGGGAAAATAACTTTAATATCGGGAAATAATAAAGGCTCTGGAAAATGAGAAATACAGGCAGATATATCGTATGAAAAGAGGAAGACAAACGGAGATAGCCGTAAATACGGCTTTTATTATTTTACGGGCATACGGATGGGGAACCGGCAGGGCTTTATTTATCCTGTAAGGGCTCTGTACGGGGGTATTTTCTTTTCCATCGCTCGATCCTCTCAAAAGCATCCTCGACTGCACGGGAAATTGCATCCATATCTACAGGCTTTACGAAATAATCATCGAAACCGGCTTCACGGCATTCTTCAATTTCAAAGAGTGCCGCCCATCCGGTTATGGCATTGATAATGGCAATGGGGTTGTTGCTGCGGATCTGCCTGCAAAGCTCAATACCGTTCATCCCGAAAAGCTTAAGATCCAGAAATATAACGCCAATCGGCTCCTTTTTCAGAATCTCCAGGGCCTTCTCCCCGCTCTCCGCCAAATGAACGATATACCCTGCGACACTCAGTGTCTGATCGAATAGATCACGGATTACCGATTCGTCATCTACAACCAGTATTTTTTTCTCCACCAGCAATGCTCCTTTGTTCAGCCACCGTCGATCATATTGAATCTCTTCAATTTTTCAACGAGCGTCGTCCTGTTTAAATTCAGGTACTTGGCTGCCCTATTTTTAATGCCCCCACTCTTTTTCAGGGCTTTTACGAGCAATCCCTTTTCAAACTGACTGACCATATCGTTGAAACATACGCCTTCGTCGGGCATCTCGATATTGTCGAAAACCTCTTCTCCCCCCCGGTGATTTCGTATCTTGGGAGGAAGATCATCTACACCGACATCCCCGTCTTCCTTCATGACCACGAGCATCTCAATAAGATTTTCCAGTTCCCTCACGTTCCCCGGCCAGGGGTAAAGCATAAAATGATCCATGGCTCCCGGCGTTATCATATTTATATTCTTATTTTTCAATTTGTTGAATTTCTGCAGGAAGTGATTGGCCATGATAGGAATGTCCGCTCCTCGTTGCCGCAGGGGCGGAAGATGCACGGGAATCACATTGATCCGATAAAAAAGATCCTCTCGGAATCTTTTCTCCTGGACTGCCTTTTCCAGGTTCTGGTGCGTTGCCGCGATGATCCGAACATCGGCATTCATGGTCTTTACGCCGCCGATCCTCTCGAACTGTTTTTCCTGGATAACCCGGAGCACCTTAACCTGAAGCGAGGGACTCATATCGCCTATTTCATCGAGAAAGATGGTGCCCCCCTGGGCCAGTTCAAAGCGGCCCACTCTATTGCGTATGGCCCCGGTAAATGCCCCTTTCTCATGGCCAAAAAGCTCGCTTTCCAGCAAATCCTCAGGAATCGCGCCGCAATTTACCGGCACGAGAGGAAAATTTTTCCGGTTGCTGTTGAAATGGATGGCCCTGGCAACCAATTCTTTGCCCGTGCCGCTTTCCCCATAGATGACGACCGTGCTGTCTGTGGAAGACACCTTTTCGATGGTTTCAAAAACTCTCCTGATACAGTCGCTGTATCCGATCATCTTGCCGAAGTCGTATTTTTCCTTCAAACTGTCCCTGAGGATGATATTTTCCTCTTTTAACCTGGCATAGGATAGGGCGCGTGCTACGGTCAGTCTGACCAGGTCATCTTTCAGAGGCTTGGTGATGTAATCGAAGGCCCCCAGCTTCATGGCATTGACGGCCGAGTCCACAGTTCCGTAACCCGTAATCATGATAACGACGACATCAGGGCACTCCTCTTTCAGATATTTGAGAAGTTCCAGACCATCTACACGGGGCATTCTCAGATCCGTCACCACGAGATCGAAATTATCCTCTCCGAAAGCGACCATGGCATCCTGTCCGTCCGCTACAGCCACGACTTCGTGACCATTCGACGTTAACAATTCTACCAGGTTATCCCGGTTCAGATCGTCATCTTCTGCAATCAATATCCTGCCGATTTTCATAGTTTCTCTCTGAGAAGACCGTTGCTTGCCCATGGCTTGGAAGGAGCCGCTCCAAGCGGAAACCCTTCCGGAAAATTGTGGCGAGTATAGGATAAATATCGTCAAATAACAATAGGCACACTGATACTTTGTAAAAAATTAGAACCCTTCAAGGAAACAACCATCCCTGGGCTAAGCTAACGGAAACAGCCCATGATAGTGCGGATGGGCCTTCAATGACGGGTAGTTTGTGGCTGAAAAAGACTTGCAGCAGAGAGGCAAACCCCGTGATAAAAAAATCCTCTGTGCCAGGGATGGCTATCCCGGCCCGCGCTAACCTGAGAAAGGGCCTTTCAATGATCGAAACAACAGCCGTTTGAGACAGGGATAAACTCAACCACTGAAGACCATAGAGAAGCGTTCCTTTTGTTCCGGGATTGTCATTCAAACCCCACAGAAGTTATTTTCACCCATAGTATTGGCCGGGTCATTCTTCTTTGTGGTTGATATCAACGCCGTTGGTCACAAAACGAGGGAACCAATTCAAGATAGCGAAAACCACTAATGGATCTTTTGACATTTCGATACCGCCTCAAGTTGATCCCGGCAGATTTCATTTCA
>CAZTLA010000293.1:0-2659 GCA_964614365.1 uncultured Syntrophales bacterium
ACGAAGAGGTCGTACTTCCGGGCGATCTCCACGATCTGCCGGAGGGTTTCCTCGGAATAGACATATCCCGTGGGATTGTCGGGATTGATGACTAGGATGCCCACGATGGCATGGTGGCTCCTCACCTTCTGTTCCAGTTCCCGGATATCCGGCTGCCAGCCGCTGTAGGGATTGAGCCGGTAGGTGTTGGGCGGAAAGGAGGCATGCAGAACCTCTGCAAGAAAATGGGTGGAGTAGGTGGGTTCCGGCATGATGATGCGGGCATCCACGTGAATGGAACTGTAGGCCCGCGCGATGGCATCGCCGAGACCGTTGAAGAAGATGATATCCTCGGCGGTAATCTGCACCTTGCCCCGCTTGTTCACGCGCTCCGCCAGAAATTCCCGCGTTTGTACGACGCCCTTGGTGGGGGAATAGGCATAGGAGAGATTATCATTCAACAGCCCGATGAGAACCTCCTTCATCCAGTCGGGTATCGATTCCCCTTTTTGTACCGGGTCGCCGATGTTTTCCCAGTTCACCTCCACACCGTACTCGGTAAGCTTGCTCGCCACAGCGACGATGTGCCGTATTTCATAAATGAGGCCGCTGCCGCTTTTTGCAATGTCTGATCTCATGACCGTCCCCTGGAAACCCCTTCTCTCTGATTTACTGGAGCGTTCTCCATAATACTATTTGGATAAAATTGCCACAATTTTTTCCGGCGTGACGGGGGAAAGCTCTATGAGAGCCTGAACATGCCGGAGATAGCTTTTTCAAAAACCCGCCCGGCGGAACGCGTTCGTCACCATGGTTTTTGCTTCCTCCTGGATTTGAGCGAGATGGGCTTCATCGATAAAACTTTCCGTGTAGATCTTGTAGACTTCCTCGGTGCCGGAAGGACGCGCGGCAAACCATCCGTTTTCCGTAACGACTTTAAGACCGCCGATGGGGCTTCCGTTCCCCGGCGCGATCGTGAGTTTGGCGATAATCGTTTCTCCCGCAAGTGAATCGCCGGGCACATCCGCGGGAGAAAGTGTTTTGAGTACCGCCTGCTGATCGTGAGTTGCCGGCACGTCGATCCTTTCATAGAGAGGATTGCCCAGCTCTTGTGCAAGGACCCGGTAATGCTCGCCCGGATTGCGCCCGGTCCGTGCGGTGATTTCCGCCGCGAGCAGCCCCATGATGATGCCGTCCTTGTCCGTCGTCCAGACGGTTCCGTCCCTGCGCAGAAAGGCCGCACCGGCGCTTTCTTCCCCGGCAAATCCGCAGGACCCGTCCAGAAGCCTTTCCACGAACCATTTGAACCCCACGGGAACTTCCCAAACTCTTCTGCCCACGGAGCGGGCCACCCGGTCGATCAGGCTGCTCGACACCAGGGTTTTTCCCACCAGGGCATCCGCTCCCCAGTGGGGCCGGTTTCGAAAAAGATATCCGATGGAAACGGCCAGGTAATGGTTCGGATTCAGGAGACCCGCGCCCGGCGTCACGATGCCGTGCCGGTCCGCGTCGGGATCATTGCCGAAGGCAATGTCATATCGGTCTTTCAGTTCGATCAGACGCGCCATGGCGTAGGGAGATGAGCAATCCATCCGGATTTTTCCGTCCCGGTCGAGGGTCATGAACCTGAATGTCGGATCAATGGTCTTGTTGACTACGTCTATTGCGAGGCCATAGCATTCCGCAATGGGTTCCCAGAAGGTGACGGCCGCGCCCCCGAGCGGATCAACGCCGATCCTGATTCCCGCGGCGCGTATCGCTTCCGTATCGATGATGTTTCGGAGATCATCCACGTAGGGTGTCACATAATCGTACTGGTGCACCGTGTTCGCCGTGAGGGCTTTTTCGTAGGGTATCCGCCTCACTTTCCGGTTGTCATTTTTCATGAGTTCATTGGCCCGGTTCTCGATCCAGATCGTGATGTCCATGTCGGCAGGCCCTCCGTGCGGCGGGTTGTATTTGAAGCCGCCGTCTTCGGGTGGATTGTGCGAGGGCGTGATGACGATACCGTCCGCCAGGCCTGACTTCCGCTCCCGGTTGTAAACAAGAATGGCGTGGGAAGTAACGGGTGTAGGAGTATAGCCGTGGCCTTTCTGAATCATTACGTCTGCGCCGTTTGCGGCCAGCACCTCCAGCGCCGTGATCAGGCTCGGTTCCGAAAGCACATGCGTGTCCCTGCCGAGAAACAACGGACCGGTTATTCCTTTTGCTTTCCGATAATCGCAGATCGCCTGTGTTATGGCCAGGATATGATCTTCATTGAAACTGCCTTTGAGAGATGATCCCCGGTGTCCGGACGTGCCGAAGGCCACAAGGTTGGAGACGTCCTGTACATCGGGATGCGCCGTATAGTAAGCGTTAACCAGCCTTGGCACATTAACCAGCATGGTTTCGGGCGCTGGTTTTCCTGCCAGGTCGTGTATTTTCATGTCAGCGTCTCCTTATCGGGTAACATTTCAGAGCTTATGGAAGCTACTTGCCTTTATAAAATGACTGAGTTAAAGTATCCGTACAAACGGTAGTATCCTTAAAATTAACCCGCCGCCGTTTTGTTGTTTTGCCGTTCTTGAGAGCGGGAGTGGCGTTATTTTTGATATAAAGGAGTATGCAACAATGTCAGATATCATGCCAGAAGGTGAGGATATACGCAAGGCAGTCAAATGGATTGCTTCCCGTCTCG
>CAZTLA010000294.1:0-2641 GCA_964614365.1 uncultured Syntrophales bacterium
TTTTTCTACCTTTTTTGCCATTATGAATTTCACACAAAATATTTTACACTACCCAAATATATGGTCTGAGAAAGTGTTGCCCGCTCATGCCTGATAAGCTCAATACTCTTGTGAGCGGCTTCAATAATAGAGCCGATATCGGGGTCCCTCAAGGCAGCATGGCGATAACGCAGCAGATCCTGCGGCGCTGTCTTCGCAATAGCAACGACTGCACAGATCTTCTTTACAGTAGCATCAGTCCCATCGAAGGCAGCACCAACTATGTTCCCACATTCTTTAAAGGTTACGAGTGCGCGACTAACGTCAGTGAGGACATCGATGATGTCTATGCCAAGCACGCCAAGATCCTGGCAAGATAGCCCTGTAAGGCCAAACGTAGCTAGCTTCTTTCTTAGAACCAAGATCTCGTCGGCATCTTTAGCAGATTTATTGAGTATATCTGGTTGCCTAAGCCGTTCTCGAATCTCCATTCGGAGCTTCCGGACATGCGTCAGCTTCTCCTCAAATTGACGAAGCGCGGCTTCAGCAGTGTGTGCTTCGGGATCGGTAGCCGAAAAGAGCTTCGGCAAAAGAGCTCGTGACATTATTGGGCATTCGTCGGGTCTGATCGAATCTAACTTTCCCATTAGTGTTTTCGCGTCTTTTGAGCTGAGGCCAAGCTTGTCTCCACCGAGAAGCTCTGCCGCAGTTTCGAACGTCTTTTGGAATTCCTCGAACCGAGGCACGCTTTCATTCAACGTTTGTTCGATCCTCAACTCATCACTCGGCATGAGTTCTGTCGGGAAGAAGCCATAGAAGGGATGCCCCGGTCCGAACGAGCCTATTTGTTGGTATTGTCGGCCGACGTGCGCGAGTGTGTCACGCAGCGACTGGAACTCAGCATCCGTTAATCCATACGCCTTTTCGAAATTAAGCCCTTGAGCCGCTTTCCACTGGTCTCCGCAGGTCTGCCGGTATCGTTCCGCGCGCCAGATCACTGAGTGGACAGTAAGCCCCTGAGCATTTCCAACAACACTATTAAGGAGGTCCGCGTATGCTTTAAGTGCGCTCTGCTTTTCTTCAAGCGCACTTAATTGGGCGCTTAAAGCCTGAGGTAACGGAAAGCGTTTAGCCTTACTAGCCTGGAGAGCATCGAGTACACGTCTCTTCTGGGTCTTGTTGCTATGAAGTTCGAGGCAGAAATCGTCGAGACCAGCCATTGCCAAGCGCTTCCTTACAACTTCTAAGGCTGCCATCTTCTCTGAAAGGAACAGCACCGTCTTTCCCTCAGCAATGGCTACCGCAATCAAGTTCGTTATTGTCTGTGACTTACCAGTACCGGGCGGCCCCTCAATGACCATGTTCCGACCTGATAGGGCGTCAATCAGTGCGCTGTGCTGGGAACTATCAGCATCATAAATCAATGGTATGTCACTAAGTGGATGTCCGTCGATATCGTAGTCTTCGATAATGGACCTGCCTGAGCCCCCCTCAACATTTCGAGCACCTTCAAAGACCATGCGGACGATTGGATGGTCGGTTAGAGTCGATCCTTCGTCGCGGAGTGTGGGCCACTTCGCCGGGTCAATATCACGTACGAGTAGCATCTTAGTAAAAGAAAGTAACGCAAGCGTCATCTGCCGTTTGATTTTCCAGCCGTGCTTATTTTTGATGGCTTCCTGAATTTCAGTAAAGTAATCATCCGGAGTGGTTTCAGTTTCGTCAAACGTTGGGAGATTGAACCCATGATCCTGTCGCAGTTTTTCACGAAGCGACAAATTTTCCGAAAGCTCTTCGCCGGTATGCGATATATGGTAGCGAAAATGACGGGGCTCTCGGTCTACGTCTCCTTTTTCAATAGTGATAGGAAGTGCGATGAGGGGCGCTGTCATGGTCCGGTTGGCAGGCCCTCTTTCTGGGTATTCTAGAAAACCAAATACAAGGAAAAGCATATGAGCGCCGGTTTCTTCGAGCGCAGATTTCATTTCCCGATGGAGCTTGCGGCAATATCGCTCTAGATCTTCTGGATAATAGGGGGCGCGGAGGCTAGTGGTATTGTTAGTTTTCTTACTTACCGATGATAAGTTAAAAGATGGGTCAATCCCGATCTTCTTCGCATATTCCTTGGCATCGGGTTTTGTTAAACGATCGGCGACGTTAATCCATTCACTGCGAAGTGGTTCCGGTATGGGAGAAAGAGCGATTCTCCTGTGGGTACCTTCCATTAACCGGTGGACGACAATGTCTATCTGTGCATCCACGAGTTGAATGCACTTACCGGGCGAATGCCTGAAATTTAGAAGGCGGTTACGGAAAGTCAAGTCCAGCAACCGTAGGCGCAGTTTCTCTAACGCCTTCAGTATTGGGACCCTGCCGGTGAATAGATCATCAGGTTCATCATCTGAGTTGATCTTTTCCGTGTGCTCTTTAGGCATTGGGATGGCTCACCTGAGAAAATTGGATATGCGCCGAACCCTCATTATTTCGGTTTGACGCTATTATTTAATAATCCTGGATAGCCTGTCTTGATAAGAACTTGTTTTTGTAAGGCAGAATATATGTGAATTGGGTCTGTGAGTCAAGTGAATGAAGTCGCTAATATGTTGAAATATAGACGGATGTTTCCCAGCGCTAATAAGGTGAAAGAGTATATGCCAATGAA
>CAZTLA010000295.1:0-2094 GCA_964614365.1 uncultured Syntrophales bacterium
TTTCCTGTAATTCTTTCCTGAGTTCAGTTTCTTTTCTGGCAAAATTTTCCTGCAGAGAAGTCTCTCTCTTCTGTAATTCAGAGACTATCTGTTCTTCCTGCGTAAGAAGATTTTTCAATTTTATTCTTTCAGATTCAACCTGTCCCAATTTTACAGAATAAGATTCTTCAAGTTCCTTTTTCTTTTCATTATATTCTATTTCAAAATTGTCTTTTATGGCCCGCATTTTGTTGTCTTCATTCTGTATTTTTTCGTTTAACTCACGGTTTTTTTCTTCAACCTCTCCTTTGAGTTTGTTCAGATGTTCGGTAAGGACCTTGTAATCTTCAATGTCCATGGCTTTTTTGACCAGAAGAGTTTTGTAATTTTTTTCAAGATAATCGTATCTTGTCTGAATTGCGGCTTCCTTTAATTTGTAGGTTTCCTCAAAATCTTTTATCAAACCCTGTTCCCTCTGTGAATAAACTTCTTCTAATTCTTTTATCTGATTCTGGGATTTCTGGTGAAATTCCTGTTTCATGAAATCTATTTTTTTGAAAAACTCATCCTGTCTGGCTTTTTCCACATCCTGGGAGCCTTTGAGAATTTCAGTGATTTGTTTCAGATAATTCTTCTCTATAAATTCCAGTTTCTCCATGTATTCTTTTTCTATTATCTGTTTCAGTTCCTTTGATTTGTTTATATTTTCTACTACGAGCTGGTGTTTTTCCTGTTCAGTTTCTTCCATTTTTTGATGCAACAGGTAGATTTCTTCTTTTAATTTGCCGTTTTCCTCCAATAGAGCGTTTTTTGATTGGGCAATTTTGCGCATACCTTCATCCAGAAGTTTATTTTTGTTTTCAATTTCCTTCAATTTTTCTGAATATTCCTCGGACATCTCCCTTTTCAGCAATTCAAGTTTCTGGTTATATGCCACAACATTTGCTTTTTCCTTTGATTCCATCTGGGAATGGAATTTTTTTTCTTTTTCCTGGATAATAGTATCATAATAAGCAGAAATTTTCTGAATTTCTTTTTCCATTTTTGACTTAGACTGTTCTGTTTCCCGGTCATTCCGTTCTTCAATCTCTCTGGAACGCTGGTTCAGGCTTTCCATGTTTCTCCTGATGTTTTCAGAATATTCAGTTTCTTTTTTTTTCAGCGTTTCCAGATATTTTTTCTCAAGAGAAACGCACTGATGCTCAATTGTTTCGCGCTGTTTCTGCAAGGATTCTTCCTTAATCTGAATTTGAGAGTTAAGGCGGTCTATCTCGGTCCGGAGTTTTTCTTCATATTGTTTTTGCAGATGCAATTCCCTTTGATTGAACTGGGACTCCATCTTTTCAAGATTTTTTCTGTAGTCAATTTCAAGGTTTTTTCTTATTTCATCGTTTCTCTGATGTTCTTTGTTTATTAAATTTTGAGAGGATTCTTCCTGCGCTCTAATCTGGTTTTTCAATTCTTCGTTCTCTCTGGCGAGATTTTTTATCTTTTCAAGGGCAGATTCTTTTTGATTAGCGAGTATTTGCAGTTGTTTCTCAATCTCTGTTTGTTTCTTTAAAAGGCTCAACTCCTTTATTTTAAAGGATTCCTCAATGGACTGTTTCAGAAGATTGTATCGTTCCTCGTAGGTTTTGGAAATTTCCTCCTCGCGCTGCTCCAGAAGAGCGGCTATTTCGTTTTGGAATTGCTTCGTTTTTGTCCGTTCTTCGTTTAATTTCTGGAACTTTAGTTCAATTTCTTTTTTCTGGTCATTGACGAAAGCGTCAAATTCCGCATGTTTCTGGAGAAATTCCCTCTCTAATTTATTTTCTCTGTCTCCTAATTCCTTTTTTTGTCTTTCAATTTCATGAAGTAAACCCTTCTCCATCTGACGGTATTTTTCCTCAAGTGTTTTCTGCAAGGATTCTTCCTTAATCTGAATTTGAGAGTTCAGGCGGTCTGTCTCGGTCTGGAGTTTCTCTTCATATTGTTTTTGCAGATGCAATTGACTTTGATTGAACTGAGATTGGAGTTTTTCAAGATTTCTTCTGTAGTCAATTTCAAAGTTTTTTCTTATCTCATCGTTTCTCTGATGTTCTTTGTTTATTAAATTTTGAGAGGATTCTTCCTGCG
>CAZTLA010000295.1:2194-2625 GCA_964614365.1 uncultured Syntrophales bacterium
CGTCAAATTCCGCATGTTTCTGGAGAAATTCCCTCTCTAATTTATTTTCTCTGTCACCTAACTCCTTTTTTTGTCTTTCAATTTCATGAAGTAAATCCTTCTCCATCTGACGGTATTTTTCCTCAAGTGCTTTTTCTTTTGCTAATTCTTCTATACGAAGGGTTTTACGCATTTCTTCCAGTTCAAGTTCTTTGCTTGAATAATGGGTTTTAAGTTCTTCAAATCTGTTTTGCCAGAATTCCTCCTGATGATTTTGTCTCTCATTGAATTCCAAATTCAGTTGCTCCGTCACTTTTTTCACTTCATATATCTGTTCTTCCTTCAGTTTTCTTTTTAACTGCTCTATGTTAAGATTGTGTCTAGTGCTTAACTCCTGCTCTTTTTGAATCAATTTTTGCTTCCATATTTCATCTATCTGGCATGCCCTTTCT
>CAZTLA010000296.1:0-2569 GCA_964614365.1 uncultured Syntrophales bacterium
CATGAGTTATGGTTTTCATTTCGAACAGACATCGAAGACATGGGAGAGTCTCATGTAGTACGTGACGTGTGGGATTATCTCAAAAAGGTGACAATCCGGAATGGCGGGATTATTGAAAAGAAGCTGCGAATGGTGGAAGACCATTCCTCATGGATAAAGTCGCTCAAGCCTGTAGGAGACAGCTTTTTCCCATTTGACGGGAATCAGGAACTAATGATAATCAGCAATGAAACCACTGGTATTTATGCTAAATTGAAGGAAGTATTGAGGGAAGATAAAATTGACTCTGTAAGTATTCATTCTCTTTTCTACGATGAGAAGCTTTCGATATTGAAGGCATTCGAAGAAGACCTTGCCCCAAAAAAAATAAATATCTTTATACAGCCGGAATATGCAGTTATTCCGGCTGGTAACATTAAAAGTCTTTCCAATAACATTTACTTTTTCGATGTTGACGGTCTATTCAAGAAGCAAGGGAAAAGCTCAAGTAGATACATCCACGCTAAACTTTATGAATTCTCCGGCAAGAAGGCAACTTACTTTTTGTTTGGCAGTCCTAACCTTTCCTTTAGTGCAATGGGGAATTCACAGTTGGCGGGAACGAATGAAGAGCTGGCGTTAATAATCAGGAATACCGAGAAGATATCCTACTTTAATGACCTTGGCTTGAGCGTTGGGAAAGCACAAAAGGTGGGTAGAGAAGAATTGGCTATGCTTGTTGCCTCTAAGAAAGATAATAAAAATGGGGATTCTCACCACCTCCAATATCATGTAACCAGTATAGATGCCATCAGGGAGACATACGAAGTTTTTAGTGATACCAGTAAAGCTGATACAGCTTATGCTCTGTCAATCCAAAATGTTAGCGGAGATATAGTACAGAATCTTATCCATTATTCATTGCGGAAGGAGGACGGGCAAGAAGTATTTGTCTTCAAGAGTGAAGGCGGCTTGTCAGGTAATGGAGTATTGGGATATCTGGTTGACAAGAATTTATCCCGCATAAGCAATAAAGCGGTCATTAATACGATTAAGCAGCTTGCCAAATCGAACCCCAGCCAAAGATATAAGGATATACAGATAGCATTGTCTGCAATAGAAGTTGAAACAGACCAGCTCTGGAAATTGTTCACCCTTATTGACCCAGAGGCATTTATCATAAAGCACAGGGAAGGACAAATAGATAAAATCGTTAGTTCAAGAAAGAAGGCGGAAAGTTCTGAGCAGGATGGTGGTGAAGTAATGTCCTATGAGGACTTTATCAAGGTTGAAGATACTTTGGAAGCGGACAAAGCTCTTGATTATCTGATGGGTCGCACATCGCTTGCTGAAATTATTGATCTTCTAAACAGATTAGTCACTAACACTAGTCAGCAGAAGGAAGCATTAGAGGCTGAGGTTGAGGAATTGGATGATATAGAACAGTCTAACGGGACGACAGTTGAGCATGATATCGAAGCAAGGGATGAAAAGAATTATGCTGCTGATTGGTTTTTGTCGCAGAGTAAGAAAGCATTTCGATATTTTGAAAGATGGCGGGATGTCTTGGAGGCAAAATATAAGGTTGGAGATGCACTCCCCCACCATTTGCTTGCCTTAAATGCTATATCAACTTATTTGCTTCTGTATTCAACGCTGAAGCACTATAAACTCGAGAATAGCGACTCCCTTAAGGGACTTGTGCCTTTATTAGATGAGGAGGATGTGAAGGATTTGCTGAATTATGGGTTAGATATAAATGGGCTGATGTATTCCAAGCTTCTCAGACAGGTCTATTTCGATGCAACGGTGTTAAAGTATGACAGTTCTCTGCAACGGGAAATAAAATATTCTGCTTTTAATGCGATTACCATTATATGCCTGATTTCTACAGTTAAGCTTCCCGAAGACCCTTTCTACGCTTTTGTTCCAGATACCTGTCGGATAGAATTCCTCAATATCATGGACATAACCAGAAAAAATTCTGTTAAACTCAACAAACAGGAACTTATCAATCATATCTCGTCATTCAATAACATTGCGGGTACTGGCGATATAGACATTATGAAAGTGGTTTCACAGCTTGAAACATTCTGGGATATGTTTAAGTCATTGAAGGTTGGCAAGGAAGTATTGCAACCAAAGAAAATCGAAAAGAATAAGATTTATTATTCAGAACAACATGGGTTTATAAAAGTTTATCAATTGCACGAAATTAATAAGGATAAAGTTAAGGTAATTTACAGCATTCCTGGCGTTGGCTGGGATGATGAAGTGAGTAACTATATATCTACAAAGGGCTACTATTATCCTCCTGCAAAACTGTTTAAAGTGGATTTGTAATAGCCACCTACCGCATAGAAGGAAGCGCGGAGGTGTTAAGAACTTACAAACTTACGAGCTTGCGCGCTTCTCTTACCACTTCTCCCGGTGAATTTTCGAACGCCCCTCCTGCGGGTGTAAATTACGTTCAGGATATCTTTGTTCATAATAAACTTCTCTCACACATCGGCCTGTCCGGACCTTACGTCTCTTAGATAGCGGAACAATGCACGGGACGCCTTGGGAGGACTATTATGTTCCTTTTCCT
>CAZTLA010000297.1:0-2562 GCA_964614365.1 uncultured Syntrophales bacterium
TCCGTGGTGAATTCATTGCGTCGTTGCTTAGCCACTGCCGGTGCTTGCCTGATCGTTGCCTTTCTCGTCGGGAACGGTATATACCGGACCGCTGCCGCCCAGTCCACCGAGGAGATGCAGACCCTCCGCCTCTTTTACAAGGAAAAAGACCTCGTGGTTTCCGCCACGCGGAATCCCAAACTCATCTCCCAGGTTGCAGATAATATTACGGTGATAACGGCCAAAGAGATCGAGGACATGAACGCCCATACCGTGGCGGAGGCTCTGAACCGGGTGCCCGGCTTTTTCGTCAACTTCAACCGGGATTTCGGCGCCACTTCCCTGATTCATATCCAGGGTTCCGAACCAAGACATGTCCTTGTCCTTCTCGACGGCGTCCCCTGGAATTTTCTGCACGAGGGAAGCGCCGAAATAAATTCGATCCCCGTAGGCATTATCGAGCGCATCGAGATCATCAAGGGGCCGGCGTCATCGGCCTGGGGATCGTCCCTGGGCGGCGTGGTCAACATCCTGACAAAATCCGCGGGGACTACGGTAAGACCTGCCGGCATGGTGAAGGCTTCCTATGGCGAGAGGAACACGGGGGATTACAACGCCCAGGTATCCGGTCTCGCCGGCCCTGTAGGGTATTACCTTTTTGCCGGCCGCCAGGAGTCCGACGGCCTGCGGTCCTCCCGAAAATATGATTCCTCAAACCTCTTTTCCAAGTTCAGCCTCCCCGTTTCTGAAGACATGAACCTTGGCCTGAGGATGGGCTTCAGCAAGCCGAGAAACGAGCTTGGGAATTTTCCGAGTTCTGATATAACGTCATCATCGGACACTCGCGCCTTTTTCATGTCTGCCTCTTTTGATGCATCCCTTACACCTGAACTCGATTTGAATCTCTCAGTGCACACCGTTGAACAAAAATTAAGTTTGAACACGGATACGTTGGGACTGGGTATTCTCTCTTCCACGAAAGAGCCTTATTCAGAAAATATTTTCGACGAGCGGACCGTCGGAGTGGGCGGCAAATTGGTCTGGACAAGGGAGAAACACACGGCGGTGATGGGTATCGATGCAAACCGGGGAACGCTCGACCAGACGCTGCTAAATGGATCGTACCTGCAGTCCCAAGGCGCTTCTGCCATATCGGTTACACAGCCGGCTGTAACCAAATGGGCGCTCTATGCCAATGACACGATCTCCCTGGGACGCTGGACTATTACACCGGGGATCAGATATGATGACAACAGCATCATCGGTTCCTTTGTGAGCCCCAGTCTGGGGCTTACCTGCCGCCTGGGGGAAAAATCGCTTGTACGTGCCTCCGTAGCGAGGGGCTTTACGCAGCCGCCCCTTTCCTGGACGTCTGGCGGCGGATTGTTTCTGAGTCCCAATCCGTCCCTCAAGCCTGAAAGCGTCTGGTCCTACCAGGCAGGCTTGGAATCAGCGGCCGTCCCTTATCTCTGGCTGAAGGGCACGGTCTTTTACCACGATCTGGACAATGAGATTATACGGGAAGCGGGTGGAGCGGGGCTTCCCACCAACAACGATCTCTTTGTCAATAGGGGCACCAGCAGGCGGCAAGGGCTGGAGTTGGAAGGGGAAACGGTTCCCTTGCATAATCTCTCTGCTTCCGCGGGGGTCGGCTACGTAAACATTAAGTCTTCCAGGGAAATAAGGTCCAGAGACCGGTACACCTACAACATTGGCCTTAAATATGACGACCGGAAATCTTTCCAGGCCCAGTTGTTCGGCCACTATATCTGGTGGGGCCTTGATGGAGATTACAGCGGCTGGGTCTGGGACATGAACCTGTCTCAGAAAATTTTCGGGACAAAGCAAGGTGGTGCGAAACTGTTCATGACAGCCCACAACCTTTTGAACGGCGACCAGTATATCTCAGCAGACAAGAAGAATCCGGAGCGTTGGCTTGAGGCAGGAATAAACATCAGTTTTTGATCTTGCATTTTATGTCAGAAGCAATTATAGGAAGCAGCGGTGGTCAGAGTGTATCAGGATGGCAAACGGAAATCACTTACGGGGAGGAGAGCATGAGCGAAGAAAAAAAAGAGAGCACCAAGGAAATCGTTGTCCTCGATGAGGGGATCGACATGGATGCAGTGGTATCTCAGGTTTGTTGTGGGGCAGGGCTCATACCGCTCAGATCGTAAAGAAAGAAAGGGGTGCCCGCTCAGATCAGGCGCCCCTTTCTTTTCCATCCCTTCGGGCTTCATTCCCCGCCGGGATTCAGAAAACCGACTATGCAGCCTTCCCATTATCTGAAATCCTATCCCGGTAAAGACAGCCCCGATCAGCTCCTGCTTTTCTCCACGAAAAAAGCATCCGTTATTCTTCTCGATAAGGAAACCTTTCAGGCCATGCAGGAGGAAACGCTTTCTCCCTCCGATGAGGCCACCCTCGAAAAGCTCGGGATGATCGTACCCGATAGAGATCGGGAAAAGCAGGCTATGCTCGCTTTTCTGGATGATAAGAATCCCCAAAGCAGGGTGCTGAACGTCATTGCCGTTCTCAACCTGGATTGCAATTTCGCCTGTCCCTACTGCTTTGAGGAAGGCG
>CAZTLA010000298.1:0-2525 GCA_964614365.1 uncultured Syntrophales bacterium
CCTTGTTTGCCTTGCCACCACGGATTGAATCGCAATAAATCTTGCACGAGGTCGCCGGACAAACTTAAAGTAGGAAACATGAAATTATCTTGTGCGGTCATTGCTTTGTCTCTATCCCTAAAGTTAGGTCTCTATTCTACTCCAAGTCATCACTGTTACTTTCTGCCAGCGCAATTAAGAGACACGCCCTCGGTTCATCCCCACTCGCGTGGGGAACATTCGGGCTTGATTGTCAATTACGGAAATCAACACGGTTCATCCCCACTCGCGTGGGGAACATCTTTACACCTTCGGGAAAAAGACAGGCGAGGACGGTTCATCCCCACTCGCGTGGGGAACATCCATTCAAAGCGCGGCACAGTCGGATCGCTATCGGTTCATCCCCACTCGCGTGGGGAACATCGCCACTATCGTCGCCACTATCGGTTCATCCCCACTCGCGTGGGGAACATCAATGCGCGTCACGCGGTCTTTCTGCGCTTGACGGTTCATCCCCACTCGCGTGGGGAACATTTTCCCCTCCATGATCTTTTTAGTTGCCGATTCGGTTCATCCCCACTCGCGTGGGGAACATTTCGGCGCGCTCGGCGTGGGCTATCCACGCGCCGGTTCATCCCCACTCGCGTGGGGAACATTCCACGTAGACCGCTTCGCAGGTAACTGTCCATGGTTCATCCCCACTCGCGTGGGGAACATGTCTGCCATCAAGCGCGCGCCAAGCCCGGCATCGGTTCGTCCCCACTCGCGTGGGGAACATAAGATCACATTCAACCCGATGGCGACGAAACACGGTTCATCCCCACTCGCGTGGGGAACATCTCGGCATCGGAGCGACAAATGATACACAACCCGGTTCATCCCCACTCGCGTGGGGAACATATTCCGTGATGGAATCTTGGGCGCGACTTCAACGGTTCATCCCCACTCGCGTGGGGAACATAGCGATCTTGACCGCCGTGGATAAGTGCATCACGGTTCATCCCCACTCGCGTGGGGAACATTTGAAACGGCGCGGTCAAAACAATGGCGGCCGCGGTTCATCCCCACTCGCGTGGGGAACATCCGTATCCAATCATCCACGTCGCGCGCCGGGGCGGTTCATCCCCACTCGCGTGGGGAACATGCGCTGCTTGCGCAATGTTGAACTCGCCGCTCGGTTCATCCCCACTCGCGTGGGGAACATGATGATGTAGGCTTTCATACCACCTTCAATCCGGTTCATCCCCACTCGCGTGGGGAACATTCGTCCCACTGCAAACGGATATAGCCGATGTCCGGTTCATCCCCACTCGCGTGGGGAACATACCCGCATAAAGCGTATTGCGGTTTTTATAAACGGTTCATCCCCACTCGCGTGGGGAACATATCTTCTGAAAGAAGTTTTGTGAGATACAAGTCGGTTCATCCCCACTCGCGTGGGGAACATATGCACAATCTCACGAATCGCTCTGCGCCACGCGGTTCATCCCCACTCGCGTGGGGAACATTTTGGCGGGCAGTTAGAAATTCTGCGTGGTCACGGTTCATCCCCACTCGCGTGGGGAACATTTGACGGTCAACACCGGAGAGGTAGCCAATATCGGTTCATCCCCACTCGCGTGGGGAACATGCTCACGCTGGCAACCCTTTGAAGAGCCGCGTCGGTTCATCCCCACTCGCGTGGGGAACATGCTGCGCCCGGATTTGTAGGCTTGCCATGATCCGGTTCATCCCCACTCGCGTGGGGAACATCGAAGAAACAAATCGTGGCTGCATCATCGGCACGGTTCATCCCCACTCGCGTGGGGAACATGACATTGAGCGTGACCGCCAAATCAATATCGCCGGTTCATCCCCACTCGCGTGGGGAACATTCACTCCACGCCGTTCCGCGCCTTTGCCAATGCGGTTCATCCCCACTCGCGTGGGGAACATGCGCCATTCAAAGCGCGGCGCGGTTACGGTGTCGGTTCATCCCCACTCGCGTGGGGAACATGCACAAGAAAAACTCGCGCCAGTCACGGTGGGCGGTTCATCCCCACTCGCGTGGGGAACATCTTAACATAGCGTGTAATTTCTTCGCTATTCTCGGTTCATCCCCACTCGCGTGGGGAACATCCTTTAATGTCTCCCCACATCATCGCCCAGCGCGGTTCATCCCCACTCGCGTGGGGAACATTAGGCTTATCTCTAGTTTGTCCGAAGCATTGACGGTTCATCCCCACTCGCGTGGGGAACATGATGCAAGCCATCGAATTACCGGCAGTGTTGTCGGTTCATCCCCACTCGCGTGGGGAACATCATTTTGATTTACCTTTCGATTGTTATTCGGTCGGTTCATCCCCACTCGCGTGGGGAACATAGGTTAACAACACTAGTCGGCATAAAAGGTCTCCGGTTCATCCCCACTCGCGTGGGGAACATCAAAACCTTTTTACACTTTTTACACTTTGTGACGGTTCATCCCCACTCGCGTGGGGAACATCGATCCTTCTTCGCCCGACGAGCCAACACAACCGGTTCATCCCCACTCGCGTGGGGAACAT